>JANPAZ010000073.1:0-2998 GCA_031430225.1 Rhodoferax sp.
TGATTCAGCGGTGTGGCTTGAATGCGGGCCCGTATCGCATCGGCAGACATGGAGGAGGGGGCTGCTGTAGAGGTCATGACTTTCTCCCGGGGTTAGTGCTGGCCTTCAGGCATGGAGACCACCAGGCCATCCATGGCATCAGTCACGGTGATCTGGCAGGCCAGGCGTGAACTGTCTTTCAATTCTGCTGCGAAATTGAGCATCTCGTCTTCACGGGCGGATCGCCCGCCCGCCAGCGCGGCCCAAGGGCCCTCCACAAACACGTGGCAGGTCGCACAGGCACACTGGCCGCCGCAATCGCCGTCGATGCCTGGAACGTTGTTGTCTACGGCGGCACGCATCACTGAGAGGCCAGAGGCAACCTCAACGTCGTGACGCATTCCACTGAATTCAATGAACGTGATCTTTGGCATTCGCAGCTCCTGAAGAGATTAGGGTTTGAAAAACGGCGATTTTGCGGATGATTATGGACGGTTCTTGGCGTTTAAGGCGTCTGGCGGCCGCTACAAATGACATACTTGGTGGACCTTAATTTAAACAAGTCACGCACATGGATTTGCAACTTCAGGGGCAGCACGCCCTCATTACCGGTGGCAGCAAGGGCATTGGGCTGGCCTGCGCCAGGCTGTTTTTGCTTGAAGGTGCAAGTGTCACACTGGTGTCACGTGATGCCAAAAATCTGGGCAACGCGCGGGACAAACTGGTCGGTGCCATGCCAGACAGCGAGACACGGGTGCGCACCCTGAGTGCAGACTTGCAACACCCCGACAGCGCCGCAAGCATGGTGGTACGCGCCGAGCAAGAGGGTGGGCCGGTGAGCATCCTTGTGAACTGCGCAGGTGCGGCGCGCCGCACGCCTGCTGCCGAACTGGCCCCCCAAGCCTGGCACGACGCCATGCAGGCGAAATATTTCACTTACATCCACGTCATCGACCCCTTGATCAAGCTGATGGCCGCCAGGGGCACGGGCGCTATCGTCAATGTTGTTGGCATGGGCGGCAAGGTCGCCAGCCCGACCCATCTGGCGGGCGGCTCGGCCAACGCCGCGCTCATGCTGGCCAGCGCAGGCCTGGCCAATGCTTATGCCCGACAGGGCGTTCGCGTCAATGTGGTCAACCCCGGCCTGACCTTGACAGAGCGCCTGCAGGAAGGCTTGCAGGCCGAGGCGCGTATGCAGCAGGTTAGCACCGAAGAAGCCTTGCGTTTGGCCAACGAGCGCCTGCCGCTGGGCCGGATTGCCGAGCCGGAAGAAATTGCGAACGCGGTGGTGTTTCTGGCGTCACCCAAAGCGAGTTACATCAATGGTGCTGTGATTTCCATGGATGGAGGCGTGACGCCAATGGTGGTTTGATGCTTCTTTTTAGATAGCAAACTATTGAATGAATGCGTTGGCCATCGCCCGAATTTACGGATATATCAAGTGGAAAAACTCTTGGATCCGGTTGACTCCAGCATCCTCGGCGTGATCAATGTGATGCCCTTGGCAGTCACATGAAAACGCACCCGGTCGGCCTCCACATCCAACCCGGCCTCAAACCCGTCTGGTAGCACGCAGCGTTTGTCGACCACCACGCGGCGAAGCCTCACGTTGCGGCCAATCACCACCGCAGGCAGGATGACCGAGTCTTCGATCACGCTTTGGTCTCCGACACGCACTTTCGCAAACAAAATGGAGCGGCGCACTGTGGCCCCGCTGACAATGCACCCGCTGGACACCAGCGAATCCACCGCCATGCCGCGCCGGGTATCGTCGTCAAACACAAACTTGGCGGGGGGCAATTGCGGCTGTCGGCTGACGATAGGCCATTGGTCGTCATAGAGGTTGAGCTCGGGTACTACCTTGGTCAGTTCGATATTGGCTTCCCAATACGCATCTACCGTCCCCACGTCCCGCCAATAGGGCGTGTCGCCCACCATATTCACGCAGCTGTCTGCAAAACGATGCGCCATGACTCTGCGCCTGGGCACGAGGTATGGAATCAGATCCTTGCCAAAGTCATGGCTGGAACCGGGGGCAGCGGCGTCGCGGGCCAACTCGCTGTGAAGCATCGCGGCGTTAATGATGTAGATCCCCATGCTGGCCAGTGCATACCCGGGACTTGAGGGTAGGGCTTCAGGTTGCGCAGGTTTTTCATCAAAACCCACAACGCGCGACCCGCCGCCAACCGACATCACACCGAAGTTGACGGCGTCATCCAGCGGCACCTGCACACAGGCCACACTGACGTCGGCATTGCGGGCCACGTGTTCGGCCAGCATCACGGAATAGTCCATTTTGTAAACATGGTCGCCCGCAAGGATCAGTACGTAATCGGCTCTGGCCTCGGTCACGAGATTCAGGTTTTGGTAGACGGCGTCGGCAGTGCCGCAGTACCAGTTCTCACCCAGGCGTTGTTGTGCAGGGACTACATCGATGTACTCACCCATGTTGGACGCCAAAAACCCCCAGCCGCGCTCCACATGGCGGATCAGACTTTGTGACTTGTATTGCGTGAGCACCGCGATGCGCCGCAAACCCGAGTTCACGCAATTGCCCAAGGCAAAGTCGATGATCTTCAGCTTGCCGGCAAACGGTACGGCCGGTTTGGCACGCCACTCTGTGAGTTGTTTGAGCCGGGTGCCTCGCCCTCCCGCCAGAACCAGCGCAATGCAACGCTGCGTAAGGTGGTGACTGACGTCCGCCGGGAACACTCCCGTTCGGGCCCGGTAGTCATGCTGCGGCGTCAGGCCACTGAACGTCTTGCCCTGCGAAGCATACTTGCTGTCGTCTGTCATTGCAGTCTCCTCTGCCTGGGAAGTCCCAGGAGGCCGAAGTTACGCGGATGCCGTCGAAAAAGCTTGATGCATGTCATGAAAACCGAGACGGTTCCGGCTTTCTGGCGCAGATCCGCTCAGGGTTGCGGCTTGCTGCCAACCTACCAATATGGCTGGTCTTGACGGCTTATGCCATCCCCAGCAACTTGAACGCATTGCCAAAGTAGATCTTGCGGGCGTCATC
>JANPAZ010000074.1:0-7514 GCA_031430225.1 Rhodoferax sp.
CTGATGGCCATGTGCCCGATGGTCTCGCCACGTGCCAGCCGCAAAAACACCTGTAGCTCACGTTCGGACAATTGCTCATGAAACGGTTTGTCGACTCCGCTCCCAGTCAACCCGTCAGCCAGTTGCTCGGCTACACCGGCGGTGATGTACTTGCGCCCGCGGTGCACGGTGCGAATCGCCTTGACGATTTCTTCGGGGTCGCAGTCTTTGTTGAGGTAGCCGCTGGCCCCCTGGCGCAACAGCGTGGTGGCGTAGTGCTCTTCAGGGAAACCGCTCAAAATCAGCACCGGCAGATCAGGCGCTCGTGCCTTGATGGCGGCCAGTGCATCCACACCGCTGTGTCCGGGCATCGAAATGTCCATCAGGATCACGTCAACCTCGCCCTTGCGAACAATGTCCAGCGCGTCGCGCCCATTGGTGGCCTCAGCCACAACCTGAAAATCAATCTGGTCCGCAAAAAACTGGCGCAGGCCCGCACGCACCATGGGGTGGTCGTCAACAATGGCAATTCGGATCATGTTCGTGGGTCGTGGTTCATGCGCGATGATCCCACATTTCCGGTAGGGAGCGAGAAATGGACCTCATAAAGATCGTCAAGCCCAGCCGCTTCGTTTTTTTTCTGGCTTGCCTGGCAGCGATGGCCATGCTGTTCATCAGCGAAGGCGCTTACTGGCAATCGGTTGCCGCGCTCAACAAACTGGCTTATGTCGGGCAGGCCCGCGCTGCTATTGAAGGCGTGGATCGGAGTATTTTGGCGGCCGAAGCCGGACAGCGGGGTTACCTATTGACCCGCAACGAAGAGTACCTTCAGTCTTATAACAGCGCAGTCAAAGAAGTCGAATCGTCATTCACCTTCCTGGAGGCCTACTACCGCGCAAACGAAAAAAAGAACGTCGTCTTGACGGATTTGCGTGCTCTGTGGAATGCCAAGCTAGCGGAAACTGCGGCAGCGATCCGGTTACACGAAGACCAAAAAACTGCTGTCAGCACCGCCATTGCCATGAGTGATCTCAACAAGGATCAGATGGAGGCCATCCACGCGCTCAGCAAGAAGCTGCTCGACGAGATTGCTCAGACCGTGCTGACGGGCAGAGGCGATATCTATCGTACTTTGATGTTGAGCCGGGTCGGGTTGGCCATGCTCTCTGCGGCCTGCCTGTTTGCGATGTACCTGTATTTGCGCAATTCCAGCGCGCTCACGCAGCATGAGCTGGAATTGCAGACAGTGTTGACGGCCAAAGGTGAGCGCCTGGAGGCTGAAGTTGTCGAGCGAACCGCACAACTCACCGACCTCACTCGCTACCTGCAACACGCGCGCGAAGACGAGCGCAATCGGCTGGCCCGCAATCTGCACGATGATCTGGGTGCCCTGCTGACATCCGCCAAGCTCGATGCCGCCCGAATCAAGTCCCGATTGGCTGCCACGGCCCCTGAAGCACTTGAAGTACTGTCGCACCTGGTGGGCACGCTGAACAGCAGCATTGCGCTGGGGCGGCGCATTATTGAAGACCTGCGCCCCTCAGCCCTGAGCAATCTGGGGCTGGTACCCACGCTCGAGATTCTGGCGAGTGAATTTACGGAGCAATCAGGCATACAGGTGCACAGCGCGCTGGAGCCCGTGCACCTGGAGCCCAATGCTGCACTCATGGTCTACCGCCTGGTGCAGGAGGCCTTCACCAACATCACCAAGTACGCCGCTGCAAAGCAGGTCTGGGTTACTTTGGCGATGGTCGATGGACAGGTCACCGCATCGGTGCGGGACGACGGCGTGGGCTTTGACACCACATTGCAGCGCAACTCTGCCTATGGGCTGATGGGCATGCGCTATCGCGTGGAAGCCGAAGGCGGTGTGCTGGTCATGACGTCTTCCCCGGGTGCCGGGACGCTGATTCAGGCCACCTTGCCAGCAGGCGCGGCACCCCCGGTAACACAACCGGCTGATCTGTGACGTGTGCTTTCTGATGGGCAGTGTGCAGTTGCTGCTTGCGATGTGTAAGGTGTGTCCTACGCAGGCGCACTGGCTCACCTGACACCGCATCGGCAACGTGGCCTATCGCCACCAGGACCTGGCATAGGCAAACTCGATTCATCGCAACCAGCCGGGTTGTGAGTTCTTTTTAGCCCCCGGCGCTCACGCGCCAATTCACCAGGAGCTTTTGCCATGTTGCACTACGCCGTTGTTTTCTTCGTCATCGCCTTGATCGCTGCGCTCTTTGGGTTTGGTGGCATTGCCGCCAGCGCCATGGGCATCGGGAAAATTCTTTTCATCGTGTTTGCCGTTCTGGCCATTGCGACCTTCCTGATCGGCATTCTCAAAAAGGGCTAACGCCAACTCGCGATGCCAACTCGGGATGCCCTCCTACAAAACCGGGCGGTGCGCACTGATGGTTGACGCCACCGCCCGGTTTTAAAGTCAAGCCATCGGTTGAGTGCCACACGTGTCAGACAACCGACTCACAAGTAATAACCACTGATTAACCTACCTCACCGGAGATCCACATGACATTTCAACCGTCCTTCAAAGCAAGCATTCGCGCCGCCCTCCTCGCCACCACCACGGCTGCGTTTCTGATCACCGCCACGGGCTGCGCTGTCAGCCGCGGCCAGGAAACCATAGGCGCCTATGTGGACGACACAGGCATCACCACGCTGATCAAGTCACGCTTCATTGAAAACAGGGAAGTGGACGCAGCGGCCATCAGCGTTGAAACGCTGAACGGCACCGTGATGCTGTCTGGCTTTGCCAAAAGTGCCAACGAGAAAATGACCGCAGGCAACATCGCCCGTGGCGTGAATGGCGTGAAGATGGTCAAGAACGAGATCGCCGTCCGTCCTTGAACGTCGCCTGAAGCGAACGGAACATCTGCTTCCGACAGGCCTTCAACCCGCAGGGGTTGAGGGCATTTTTTTGTCTGGCTGGGACGCGCCCACATGGGTCAGGCCGCGCTGGCGAGCCAGTTGCACCTGGCGCTGGCGCTCGGCAAAACCGCGTTTTTGTCCCTCTGTCTTGGCACCAAAACAATAAGGACAGCTGATGCCCAACTCGTACTTCGGCGAGGCGCGCTCGGCGTCCCCCACGGGCTGGCGGCACGAGCGGCACAGCTCAAACCCGCCGGGTTTCAGGCCATGGCCCACCGATACACGCTCGTCAAACACAAAGCATTCGCCGGCCCACAGGCTTTGGGCTTCGGGCACGGTTTCAAGGTACTTGAGGATGCCGCCCTCCAGGTGGTAGACCTCGTCGTAGCCCTGCATCTTGAGCAGTGCAGTGGACTTTTCGCAGCGGATGCCGCCAGTGCAAAACATGGCGACCCTGGGTTTTTTGGGGCCAGGTGCATTCAGCACCCCGCCCGTCTGCTCCTGCTGCGCCACCCACTCGGGCAGTTCAGCGAAGGTTTTGATGTGCGGGTCTACCGCCCCTCTGAACGTGCCAATGTTGACCTCGTAGTCGTTTCGGGTGTCGATCAGCACCACGTCGGGGTCGCTGATCAGGGCGTTCCAGTCTTGTGGCTTGACATAGGTTCCAGCCATCAGCGTCGGGCTGACACCGGGCACGCCAAGGGTGACGATCTCTTTTTTGACGCGGACTTTCATACGCAGAAACGGGGGTGCATCTGCCCAGGCTTCTTTGTGCTCCAGCGTGGCCAGCCTGGGGTCTGACCGCAAATGCGCCAGCACCGCCGTCACCCCGCCCGGTAGCCCGGCAATGGTGCCATTGATGCCTTCACTGGCCAGCAGCAGCGTGCCTTTGACCTGGTTGGCCTCACACACGGCCAAAAGCGGGGCCTTCATGTCGGCAAAGTCGGGAAGGGCCACAAACTTGTAGAGCGCAGCGGTGAGGTAACGGGTCATGGTGTGCAATGGTAAACAGACTTAGAGCGGCTGGACTTGACGCATGTCAGGCTGTGCGAGCCAGGCGGCAAATTCATCCGCCATCTGGGTACTGGCGCTGACCGCTGTGGTCCAGGCCTTCACCCGGCCGGCCAGGTCATTGCCATAGTGGGTGAAGTCGTTGCGGTCCGGCAGCTTGCCGTTGGGCAAGGTTTTGACCCATTCAGGGTTGGGTGCGAGCAGCAGCAGGGTGTCCAGGTGGTGGGTGGCCTTGTGGCGCCACTTGAGGCCCTTGTCAAGCCAGCCCGGCACCACGGCTTTCTGGAAGTGCGGGTAGAGCACCAAACGGGGCTCTGGGGGCCTGCCAGCCGGGAGTTGCGAGTCTTTTGAGCCACTGGCCCCTGTAGAACGTGCATAGCTAGCTACTGAATCAATAGCAGTTTCACGTTGTGCACTGTAGTTCAGATGCAGGTGGTAGTCGGTGATGCCGCCATCCCAGTAGGCGCCGCGCGGCGCGCCGTGGATGTTGTGCACGGCTTCCAGCACAAACGGGATTGAGCAGCTGGCCTGCAGCGCGCTCATGAAGTTGTCGCTGGACAGGCGAATCTGGCGGGTGCGGTAGTCCTGGGTGGCAAAGGGGAGCGGCCAGGGCTGCAACCCACCCGCGCCATCATTGGCCACGCTTCGGGAACTCGAGAACACCACCCGCTCCAGCCAGGCCCCCATTGCCTTGCGATGCACGGTGTTGGTCAGGAACGCGCCGAGGTAGCCCAGTGGCGTACGCAATTTGCTTTCGCGTCCCAGAACGTGCCGCCCGCGAGACGTCAGGATGTGCAGCCGAAAGCGCGGGTGCTGCAGTACTTCATGCACGCGGCCCCCGTAGAAATCCTGCAGGCTTTGGCCAAAGCGCTCGCTGACAAACTTTGCCGTGGGCCGCTTCTCGCCCGGTTTCAATTCGTAGTGCTGGTGGATGTAGTCGTGCGAAAGCCGCTTGAATGCGGCAACCGGGTCATTCAGACAAGCCGTGGCCATGCGCCACGCGCCAATGGAGGCCCCCACCAGATGCACGTCATGCTTTGAAGGTGCAAGCCAGTGCCCAAACAGGAACTGGTCCAGCGGCCCGAGGATCAACCCCTTGGGGCCACCGGCAGCACCCGGAATCGTACCAATGTCACCGGGTTGCAAACCGTTTTTCTCGATGGACTGGCGGGCCACCGGACCTGCATAAAGACGCAACGCTTGCATGAAACAGGGCTGACCCGGCGCTAGATCAGGGGCTTGCCGGGTGTCTGGGCAGTCCAGTCAATCGGGTCCTGTTGCAAGACCATGTCAATGTCGAGTTCCAGCACTTCGCCCACTTCGCCGGGAAACGTCACGGCCAGTGCACGTTGGGTCAAACCGGCTTCTTTGGCGCGTGCACGCCAGGTGGCCAGATGGATGACCCCCGCCAGCGGCTCATAAACGTCTTTCTCAAAGGGGGCACACTGGTGCTCCAGGGCATCCACAATGGGTTGCGGAAACTGCCATTTGCGCGCATACCCGGCGCTCACTTCGGCATAGCTGTAGCCCATATCACGCATTTCGGTGCGATACCGGCCCAGGTCAAGCGGAGATATCTCCTGGTTCAACCCGGCAATTTTTTCCGGCAAAGCCAGGTGAAGCGCCAGTTCACCCACCGCGTGAATCAGGCCACAAGTGAACGCAGCCTGCTGGTTCTGGCGCACCACGCCCGCCAGTGAACGCGACACCTTTCCCACATTCAGGCTGTAGTTCCAGAACTGTTGCAAATTGATGCCCGGCACAGCCTTGAGCGAGGCACCACTGGCCGCCGCTGCGGCCATGGAGCGCACATGGCTCAGGCCCAGAATGGCCAGGGACTCGGACACGCTGTTAATGGTTTTGGAGAGCTGGAAGAAGCCGGAGTTGGAAATCTGGAGCAGCCGAGTCGTCAGCGCCGGGTCTGTGCTGATGAGCTGCGTGATTTTTTTCAGATCGGGTTCGTCGCGGTCAAGCTCGCTGAGCAAGAGCGCCACCACTTTGGGAATGCTGGGCAGATTGAACTGCAACGCCAGCAACGCATTCAGCTCCATTTAAAAAAAATCTCCAGACACTTCATGCCCCATATTTTATGGTGACAGTGACCAACCCCTCGTCCGGCATTATGTATCTCGCAAGGAGCGCAACCGGTCTCATTTTCAAGATACTTTGCAGTGAATGCGCTGTTTTATCCCTTGAGGCGCGCAAAGGCCGATGACATGGCGGTTGATGGGGGTGCGGCATTTTGTGCGGACCCACGGGGGCGCTGGTCGAGGGCCACGCCCTGAAAGCGGTTGTCACCTGCCGGACCCCGGTCACTCCGTTCGCCAGGGTCCCGTCGTGCCGGGGCCGCGCCCAGTTTCATGGTCAGCGCAATGCGCTTGCGCGCCACGTCCACCTCAACCACCTGAACCTTGACGATGTCACCGGTCTTGACCACCTCGCGCGCGTCGGTGACGAATTTGTGGCTGAGCTGGCTCACATGCACCAGGCCGTCCTGGTGCACACCCAGGTCAATGAAGGCACCAAAAGCGGCCACATTGCTCACCGTGCCCTCCAGCACCATGCCCTCCTTCAGGTCCTTGATGTCCTCCACGCCATCGTTGAAGCGGGCCACCTTGAAATCAGGGCGCGGGTCACGGCCAGGTTTTTCCAGCTCGCCCAGAATGTCCTTCACGGTGATGACACCGAAAGTTTCATTGGCAAACAGCGCGGGGGCCAGCGTCTTGAGCATGTCAGCCCGGCCCATCAGCTCGGCCACCGGCTTGGCGGTGTGCGCCATGATTTTCTCGACCACCGAATACGTCTCGGGGTGTACGCCGGTCATGTCCAGCGGGTTGTCGCCGCCGCGAATACGCAAGAAACCGGCGCTTTGCTCGAAGGTTTTGGCCCCCAGGCCGGTGACCTGCATAAGCTGCTGGCGGTTTTTGAAAGCGCCATGGGCTTCGCGCCAGCGCACCACGGCCTTGGCCACGCTGCCTGACAGGCCTGACACCCGGGACAATAGCGGCACGCTGGCGGTGTTCAGGTCGACACCCACGGCGTTCACACAGTCTTCCACCACGGTCTCCAGACTGCGCGCGAGTTCGCTCTGGTTCACGTCGTGCTGGTACTGGCCGACACCGATGGACTTGGGGTCAATCTTGACGAGTTCGGCCAGCGGGTCTTGCAAACGCCGGGCAATGCTGGCGGCGCCGCGCAGGCTTACGTCTACGTCGGGCATCTCTTGCGACGCGAATTCACTGGCGCTATAGACCGACGCACCGGCTTCACTGACCACCACTTTCTCGATTTTGTGATCCGTCACCCCGGAACCGCGCGAGGTGCCGCTCCCTTTTGCAATGAGCTTGATCAGATCAGCCGCCAGTTTGTCCGTCTCCCGGCTGGCCGTGCCGTTGCCAATGGCGATGAGGTTGACGCCGTGTTTCTCGCACAGTTTGCCTAATGTGTGCAACGAACCTTCCCAGTCTTTGCGCGGCTCGTGCGGGAAAACGGTGGCGGTCTCGACCAGCTTGCCGGTGGCATCGACCACGGCCACTTTCACGCCCGTGCGAATGCCGGGGTCCAGCCCCATGGTCACCCGGGGCCCGGCGGGTGCCGCCAGCAGAAGGTCGCGCAGGTTATCGGCAAACACCTTGATGGCGACT
>JANPAZ010000075.1:0-9747 GCA_031430225.1 Rhodoferax sp.
GAAATGGTCATGCCAGGTGACAACGTGTCCATCACCGTCAAACTGATCAACCCCATCGCCATGGAAGAAGGCCTGCGCTTTGCTATCCGTGAAGGTGGCAAGACGGTCGGTGCCGGGGTTGTCGCAAAAATCATTGCGTAAGAGTCAGGATTTGTCTGTAGGGGTATAGCTCAATTGGCAGAGCGTCGGTCTCCAAAACCGAAGGTTGTAGGTTCGATTCCTACTGCCCCTGCCACCTGATCCTTTTGGATCGGTGGCCAAATGGCCCGCCATGAGAATGGCGGGCTTCAGTGTCTAAGGGGCCTGATGGTGCCTTAAGTGCGTTGACGGCATCCAGGGGATGTCGGGTTTTTCATTAGCAGTGATATTTAAAGCGATATACGCGCGAAATAGTTAAAAAATGGCCACACCACAAGTTCAAACCGTCAGTACTGCAGGCGACAAGGCCAAGCTCGTCGCAGCGGGGGCGTTGGTCATTGCTGCTTTGGCGGCATTTTATCTGCTGTCAAAGCAGGGCCAGATTGCACAGTGGGGTGCGTTGGTGCTGGGGTTGGGTGCCGCTGTGGTGGTTTTTTTCAACTCTGAACCCGGCAAGGAGTTGTTTGCATTTGGTCGCGATGCATGGCGCGAGGTCAAGAAGGTCGTCTGGCCAGAGCGCAAGGAAGCCATGCAAATGACGGCTTATGTGTTCGCATTCGTTTTGATCATGGCAATTTTTCTCTGGCTCACCGACAAGACGCTGGAGTGGGTGTTTTACGACTTGATTCTGGGATGGAAAAAATAATGACCGATGTTGTAGACACCCCGTCCGAAGAAGCGCTTGTTCCCGAAGGCGCGAATGCGACGCCTGTCGCTCCGGTGAACCCGGACCTGCGCTGGTATGTCGTCCATGCCTATTCGGGAATGGAAAAGGCGGTCGAACGAAACATTATCGAACGGATTACCCGTGCTGGCATGCAGGCCAAATTTGGCCGCATCCTCGTCCCGATGGAAGAAGTTGTAGAAATTAAGAACGGTCAGAAAAAAACTACCGAGCGTAAGTTTTTTCCTGGTTACGTCCTGGTCGAAATGATCATGGACGACGAAAGCTGGCATCTGGTCAAGCACACCAACAAGGTGACTGGTTTTGTTGGCGGCGCCAAAAACCGCCCCTCTCCCATTTCAGAAGCTGAAGTGATGAAGATCGTCAACCAGATGCAGGAGGGCACCGAGAAGCCGCGGCACAAGGTCGAGTTTGTGGTGGGTGAATATGTTCGGGTCAAGGATGGCCCTTTCACCGATTTCAACGGTTCGGTCGAAGACGTCAATTACGACAAGAGCAAAGTTCGCGTGTCCGTCACAATTTTCGGTCGTGCCACGCCAGTTGAGCTGGAGTTTTCTCAGATCGAGAAGACGTAACGCTCGGCGCCAGTCAATTTGATATTGTTCGCACTTTCCGACTCGGTGCGAATGCATGAAGTGAGTCGTTAACCCCCGGGAAGTCAGGGCAGGCCTTTAATTCTTTAAAAGGGCCGTGTCAGGGCGCTATCACCCGCAAGGAGTAAAACATGGCGAAAAAAATCGTCGGTTTTGTCAAGCTGCAAGTGCCAGCTGGTAAGGCCAACCCATCACCACCTATTGGTCCCGCTTTGGGTCAACGTGGTTTGAACATTATGGAATTCTGCAAGGCGTTTAACGCCCAGACCCAGGGCATTGAGCCGGGCCTGCCATTGCCAGTGGTGATCACTGCGTTTGCAGACAAGAGCTTCACCTTCATTATCAAATCGCCACCTTCGTCGATTCTGATCAAGAAAGCCGCCAAGATTGACAAAGGCTCACCACGTCCCCATCAGGACAAGGTTGGCAAGGTCACCCGCGCCCAGCTTGAGGAAATCGCTAAGGCCAAAATGAAAGACCTGACTGCTGCTGACTTGGATGCAGCCGTTCGTACCATCGCCGGGTCTGCCCGTTCGATGGGTGTGAATGTTGAGGGCGTATAACATGACCCAACTCACTAAAAAGCAAAAAGCCTTCGTAGGCAAGGTTGACAGCAACAAGCTGTACCCCTTGTCTGATGCACTGGGAATCGTCAAGGAATGTGCAACTGCCAAGTTCGATGAATCAATCGACGTGGCAGTTCAACTCGGCATTGATGCCAAGAAGTCAGACCAAGTTGTGCGTGGTGCGGTTGTTTTGCCTAACGGCACTGGTAAAACCAAGCGTGTTGCCGTGTTTGCGCAGGGTGCGAAGGCAGAAGAAGCCAGAGCTGCCGGTGCGGACATTGTAGGTATGGACGACCTGGCCGCTATGGTTAAGGCGGGTGACATGCCGTTTGACATCGTGATTGCTGCTCCGGACGCCATGCGTGTGGTCGGCACCCTGGGTCAGATTCTCGGCCCACGTGGTTTGATGCCCAACCCGAAAGTTGGTACGGTGACACCGGATGTTGCCACGGCCGTGAAAAACGCGAAAGCGGGTCAAGTGCAATTCCGCGTTGACAAAGCTGGCATCGTGCACTCCACGATTGGTCGTCGTTCATTCGATACAGCCAAGTTGCAAGGTAACTTGGCTGCGCTGATTGAAGCCCTGACTAAAGCCAAACCAGCGTCGAGTAAGGGCGTTTACCTGAAAAAGATTGCTGTTTCAAGCACGATGGGTGTGGGTGTCCGGGTGGACACGCAAACTATCACCGCCTGAGCAAAGTGAGAATTCTGGCTGTCTGAAAGGATGGCTTGAAGTGGTGGGCTGTTCCTGTTGCAAAACAGGGCAGGTCATCCAAGACCGTTGGTGTGCCAGTTGTCGAAAGACGATGAAGCGCTTAATTTGAGGTAATTGAACTTGTTCAATTACCAACCCAACGCAGATGGCGATCCCGCTGCAGATGGAATGCAATTTCCTAAAACAGTTGGTCGCTGCAATGTGGCGTGTTGGAATGCTCGTGGCATAACGAAACGAGCCGGAAAGCACATTTGATAGGAGTAGACCTTGAGTCTTAATCGCAGTGAGAAAGAAGCCGTCATCAGTGATGTGACTGGCCTCGCCGCAAAAGCTCAAACGCTCGTGATGGCGGAATACCGCGGAATCACGGTCGCTGACATGACCAAATTGCGCTCTACAGCGCGCAGCAACGGTGTGAGTCTCAGTGTGTTGAAAAACACCTTGGCTCGTCGTGCTGTCGCTGGTAGCGGGTTTGCGGTCGTGTCCGACCTGATGACCGGTCCGCTGATCTATGGCTTCTCTGAAGATGCAGTAGCTGCCGCGAAAGTGGTGGCTGACTTCGCTAAAACCAATGACAAGTTGGTGATTCGCGGTGGTGCATTCGCTGGAAAAGCTTTGGACGTGAACGGCGTTAAGCAGTTGGCAAGCATCCCTTCTAAAGAAGTTTTGTTGGCGCAATTGCTGGGCTTGATGCAATCCCCTATTTCGCGTACCGCCCGAGTGCTGGCCGCGATTGCGGAGAAAAAAGGCGCAGCCCAAGCTGCACCCGAAGCGACACCAGAAGCATCCGCTGAGGCAGTTCCGGCTTGAAGCTGGACGGCACTTTGTATTCAATTAATTTAGGAAATCAAAATGGCATTCGATAAAGACGCATTTTTGACCGCGCTGGACAGCATGACGGTCATGGAACTCAACGACCTGGTGAAAGCCATCGAAGAGAAATTTGGAGTGAGCGCAGCGGCCATGTCCGCTCCCGCCGCTGGCGGTGGTGCTGCTGCTGCTGCTGTGGAAGAGAAGACCGAGTTCAACGTTGTGTTGCTGGAAGCGGGTGCTGCCAAGGTATCCGTCATCAAGGCCGTGCGTGAAATCACGGGCTTGGGCCTCAAGGAAGCCAAGGATCTGGTTGACGGCGCTCCAAAGAATGTTAAAGAAGGCATCTCCAAGGCTGACGCTGATGCAGCCATGAAGAAACTGGTGGAAGCCGGTGCCAAGGTTGAACTCAAGTAATTGAGCTTGATCCAAAGGCTGGAGTGTCCGAAAGGGCCTCCAGCCTTTAGTGCTTATTGGATGGGTAACCGGATAGACAGGTCCGACCTTAATAGAGCGCACTGAAAAGCAGATAAAACGTCTGTTTGTCAGTGTCTTCTGCCCCGACTGTAGAAGATACCTTGGTTCGGGTTGCACGCAATGTGCAGCCGTCCGCCAATGATTGGTAGTGGCCAATCACCAAGAAGTACCCAAGGTTTCAAGTCTTTGCCCCGGAGAATTCATGGCTTATACATACACCGAACGCAAGCGCATTCGTAAAAATTTCGGTAGCCGCGACAGCGTGCTCGAAATCCCTTACTTGCTGCAAATGCAAAAAGATGCCTACACGGCATTCCTCCAAGCAGACGTTGCCCCCAAGAAGCGCACAGTCGAGGGCCTTCAGGCGGCTTTTGACGCGGCGTTCCCGATTGTTTCGCACAATGGGTTTGTCGAGATGAAGTACCTCGAGTACAACCTAGCCAAGCCGGCTTTTGACGTGCGGGAATGCCAGACGCGAGGTCTGACATTTGCGTCAGCCGTTCGCGCCAAGGTTCAGCTGATCATTTATGACCGCGAATCTTCAACCTCACAAAACAAGGTGGTCAAGGAAGTCAAGGAGCAAGAGGTCTACATGGGCGAAGTGCCTCTGATGACGTCCAATGGCTCATTCATCATCAACGGCACCGAGCGTGTCATCGTGTCGCAATTGCATCGCTCTCCAGGTGTGTTTTTCGAACACGACAAGGGTAAAACCCATAGCTCGGGGAAACTGCTGTTTTCGGCGCGCATCATCCCCTATCGTGGTTCCTGGCTGGACTTTGAGTTCGACCCGAAAGACATTTTGTACTTCCGTGTTGACCGTCGTCGCAAAATGCCGGTCACGATTCTGCTCAAGGCCATTGGCCTGAACCATGAGTCCATCCTGGCCAACTTCTTCGTCAACGATAACTTCCGTTTGATGGACAGTGGGGCGCAGATGGAGTTTGTGGCCGAGCGCCTGCGTGGCGAAGTCGCACGTTTCGATATCACGGATAAGAGTGGCAAAGTAGTGGTGGCCAAAGACAAACGCGTCACCGCGCGTCACACCCGTGAACTCGAGCAAAGTGAAACAACCCACATCAGCGTGCCAGAGGACTTTCTCGTTGGCCGCGTTGTGGCTCGTAATATCGTGGATGCTGACACCGGTGAAATCATCGCCAAGGCCAACGAAGAGTTGACCGAGGCATTGCTCAAGAAGCTGCGTACTGCTGGCGTGCAGGACCTGGCTTGCATCTACACCAACGAGCTTGATCAGGGTGCGTACATTTCCCAAACCCTGCGCAGCGACGAAACGGTGGATGAGTTCGCAGCCCGAGTTGCGATCTACCGCATGATGCGCCCTGGTGAGCCGCCAACGGAAGACGCGGTACAGGCGCTGTTCCAGCGCTTGTTCTACAACCCTGATACCTACGATCTTTCGCGTGTCGGCCGCATGAAATTCAATGCCAAGATGGGTCGCACAGAGTCAACCGGCCCTATGGTGCTGGCCAATGAAGACATTCTTTCAGTCGTGAAGATTCTGGTAGACCTGCGCAATGGCCGCGGTGAAGTCGATGATATTGACCACCTTGGAAATCGTCGCGTTCGTTGTGTCGGTGAGCTGGCTGAAAACCAGTATCGTACCGGTTTGGCTCGGATTGAAAAAGCGGTGAAAGAACGTTTGGGTCAAGCTGAGCAAGAGCCACTGATGCCGCATGACCTGATCAACAGCAAGCCGATTTCGGCCGCCCTGAAGGAGTTCTTCGGTGCCTCTCAGTTGTCTCAGTTCATGGACCAGACCAACCCGCTGTCCGAGATCACCCACAAGCGCCGCGTATCGGCCCTTGGCCCTGGTGGTTTGACGCGCGAGCGTGCTGGCTTCGAGGTGCGCGACGTGCACGTGACCCATTACGGTCGTGTCTGCCCAATTGAAACCCCAGAGGGACCGAACATTGGCCTGATCAATTCGTTGGCCTTGTATGCCCGACTCAACGAATACGGCTTTATTGAAACGCCGTACCGCCGGGTGGCTGACAGCAAGGTGACCAACCAAATCGATTACCTGTCTGCCATCGAGGAAGGCAAGTACGTGATTGCCCAGGCCAATGCGACGCTGGACAAGGACAACACCCTGACTGGCGATCTGGTTTCCGCCCGCGAGAAAGGCGAGTCCATTCTGGTGGGTGCGGAGCGCGTTCAGTACATGGACGTGTCGCCGGCACAGATCGTTTCCGTTGCGGCATCTCTGGTTCCGTTCCTGGAGCACGACGATGCGAACCGCGCACTGATGGGCGCGAACATGCAGCGTCAGGCCGTGCCTGTATTGCGTCCCGAGAAAGCGTTTGTCGGCACCGGTATTGAGCGGGTGTCGGCCGTTGACTCTGGTACGGTGGTTACTGCAACCCGTGGTGGCTTGGTCGATTACGTGGATGCGACCCGCGTCGTGATCCGCGTGAATGATGCCGAGGCGGTATCCGGTGAAGTGGGTGTAGACATCTACAACCTTATCAAATACCAGCGCTCCAATCAGAATACCAACATCCACCAGCGCCCAATCGTGAAGAAGGGTGACGTGCTGGCCAAAGGCGATGTGATTGCAGACGGTGCTTCTACTGACTTGGGTGAGTTGGCTCTCGGTCAAAACATGTTGGTAGCGTTCATGCCGTGGAATGGCTACAACTTTGAAGATTCAATCTTGATCAGTGAGCGCGTGGTGGCGGAAGACCGCTACACCTCGATCCACATTGAAGAGCTTGTGGTCATGGCACGCGACACCAAACTCGGTGCCGAGGAAATCACCCGCGATATTCCGAACTTGAGTGAGCAGCAGTTGAATCGCCTGGACGAGTCCGGCATCATCTACGTGGGGGCTGAAGTGCAGCCCGGAGATACGCTGGTCGGCAAGGTCACGCCTAAAGGTGAGACGACGCTGACGCCCGAAGAGAAGCTGTTGCGCGCGATCTTCGGAGAGAAGGCCAGCGACGTCAAAGACACCTCGCTGCGCGTTGACCAGGGTTCGCAGGGCACGGTCATAGATGTACAAGTGTTTACCCGTGAAGGCATTACCCGCGACCGCCGCGCCCAGCAGATTATTGACGATGAGCTCAAACGCTTCCGCCTCGATCTGAACGATCAGCTACGCATTGTCGAGGCGGATGCCTTTGACCGTATCGAGAAGCTTCTGGTCGGGCGGGTCGCGAATGGGGGTCCCCAAAAACTTGCCAAAGGTACCAAGATCGACAAAGCCTATTTGGCCTCGGTTGAGAAGTTCCATTGGTTTGATGTGCGTCCGGCGGAGGACGATATTGCGGCACAGCTCGAATCGATCAAGAATTCGATCGAACAGCAGCGTCACAGTTTCGATCTGGCTTTTGAAGAAAAGCGCAAAAAACTGACGCAGGGTGACGAGCTGCCTGCAGGCGTCCTGAAAATGGTCAAGGTGTACCTCGCCGTCAAGCGTCGCTTGCAGCCCGGCGACAAGATGGCTGGTCGTCATGGCAACAAAGGTGTTGTGTCGAAGATTGTGCCTGTGGAAGATATGCCGTATATGGCTGACGGCACTCCGTGCGACATTGTTCTCAACCCGCTTGGCGTGCCCTCGCGAATGAACGTTGGCCAGGTGCTGGAAGTGCATCTGGGCTGGGCGGCCAAAGGAATCGGTTTGCGTATTGGTGACATGCTGCAAGCCGAATCCAAGCTGGCTGAGCTGCGCAAATTCCTGGAGACGCTTTACAACGGATCCGGCCGCAAGGAAGATCTCTCCAAATTGAGCGACGACGAAGTGCTCGAAATGGCAGGGAATCTGACCAAAGGCGCAACGTTTGCAACGCCGGTGTTTGACGGTGCCTCCGAGGAAGAAATTCGCGGCATGCTCAAGCTGGCATACCCGGATGACATTGCCAAGGCCAAAGGACTCACCGCCACGCGCACTCAGGCGAACCTGTTTGACGGCCGCAGTGGTGACGCATTTGAGCGTCCCACGACGGTGGGCTACATGCATGTGCTCAAGTTGCACCACCTGGTCGACGACAAGATGCATGCCCGCTCCACGGGCCCATACAGCCTGGTCACCCAGCAACCGTTGGGCGGCAAGGCGCAATTTGGTGGACAGCGCTTCGGCGAAATGGAGGTCTGGGCGCTGGAGGCTTATGGCGCCGCTTACACCCTGCAGGAAATGCTCACAGTCAAGTCTGACGACGTTCAGGGCCGTACCAAGGTGTACGAAAACATCGTCAAAGGTGAACACGCCATCGAGGCTGGTATGCCGGAATCGTTCAACGTGCTGGTCAAGGAAATTCGATCTCTCGGGATTGATATGGAACTTGAGCGCGGTTAATTGCTAAACGAGAAACGAGAAGGATTTAACTCATGAAATCATTATTGGACCTGTTCAAGCAATTCACGCCGGATGAGCATTTCGATGCCATCAAAATCGGCATGGCCTCCCCCGAAAAGATCCGTTCGTGGTCTTTTGGTGAAGTCAAGAAACCTGAAACCATTAATTACCGCACCTTCAAGCCTGAGCGCGATGGTCTTTTTTGCGCGAAGATCTTTGGACCAATCAAAGACTACGAATGCTTATGCGGCAAGTACAAACGTCTTAAGCATCGTGGTGTCATTTGCGAAAAATGTGGCGTTGAAGTCACGCAGACCAAGGTTCGCCGTGATCGCATGGGTCACATCGACCTGGCGGCACCTTGCGCGCACATTTGGTTCCTGAAATCGCTGCCGTCGCGTCTGGGCTTGGTGCTCGACATGACGCTGCGCGATATCGAACGCGTGTTGTACTTTGAAGCTTATGTGGTCACAGACCCCGGCATGACTCCGCTGAAGAAATTCAGCATCATGACTGAGGACGACTTTGACGCCAAATTCAAGGAATACGGTGACGAATTCCAGGCCAAAATGGGCGCGGAAGGCATCAAAGATCTGCTTCAAGCTATCGATATAGATGGCTCCATTGAGAAGCTGCGCAACGATCTGACCGGCTCTGAACTGAAGATCAAGAAGAACGCCAAGCGCCTCAAAGTGCTGGAAGCTTTCAAGAAGTCAGGTATCAAGCCCGAGTGGATGGTGCTGGAAGTGTTGCCGGTGCTGCCCCCAGATTTGCGCCCGTTGGTTCCTCTGGACGGTGGCCGGTTCGCCACGTCGGACCTGAATGACCTGTATCGCCGCGTGATCAACCGCAATAGCCGTCTGCGCCGCCTGCTGGAATTGAAAGCCCCAGAAATCATTGCGCGTAACGAAAAGCGAATGCTGCAAGAAGCAGTCGATTCGCTTCTGGACAACGGTCGTCGCGGCAAAGCCATGACCGGCGCTAACAAGCGAGCTCTGAAGTCTTTGGCCGACATGATCAAAGGCAAGTCAGGCCGTTTCCGCCAGAACTTGCTGGGCAAGCGTGTGGACTACTCAGGACGTTCGGTGATTGTGGTGGGCCCAACGCTCAAGCTGCATCAGTGCGGTTTGCCAAAACTGATGGCACTCGAACTGTTCAAGCCGTTCATTTTTTCGCGCCTGGAAGCCATGGGCATCGCCACCACCATCAAGGCGGCAAAGAAAGAAGTTGAATCCGGCACGCCCGTTGTGTGGGACATTCTGGAAGAGGTTATCAAAGAGCACCCCGTGATGCTGAACCGTGCGCCTACGCTGCACCGTTTGGGCATCCAGGCGTTCGAGCCCATCCTGATTGAAGGCAAGGCCATCCAGTTGCATCCACTGGTTTGCGCTGCGTTTAACGCCGACTTCGACGGTGACCAGATGGCCGTTCACGTGCCTTTGTCGGTA
>JANPAZ010000076.1:0-43807 GCA_031430225.1 Rhodoferax sp.
CCCAGCCCCATCCCCAGCGTGACCATGGCCGTGCCACCATAGCTGATGAACGGCAATGGCACGCCCACCACCGGCAAGATGCCGCTGACCATGCCCATGTTCACAATCGCGTAGGTAAAGAAGATCATGGTGACACTGCCAGCCAGCAGCCGCGCAAACAGGGTGGGCGCCTCCAGTGCAATCGTCAGGCCTCGCAGGATCAAAAACGCAAATGCACCTATCAGCGCAAGATTGCCAGCCAGGCCAAACTCTTCAGAAAACGCCGCAAAAATGAAATCGGTGGTGCGCTCAGGAATGAACTCCAGGTGCGTCTGGGTTCCTTGCATAAAGCCCTTGCCCCACACGCCGCCTGAGCCAATGGCAATCATGCCTTGAATGATGTGAAAGCCCTTGCCTAGCGGGTCGCGCGACGGGTCCAGCAGGGTGCAGATGCGTTGCTGTTGGTACTCCCGCAGCAGCGGCCAAGTCACACCGTCAGCGCACAACTCGGGCTCAAAGAAAACCACCAGCGCCACCGCCACCAGGCCCACTACCAAGGGGGGAGCAATCAATTTCCAGCTGAGGCCTGCAAAGAAAATTACCGATAGTCCGGCCGACAGAATCAGCAGAGAGGTCCCCAAATCGGGCTGGCGCATGATGAGCGCCACGGGTACCAATAGCAGCGCACCCGCCACGCCAAAGTCGAGCGGACGCAACTGCCCCTCGCGCTTCTGGAACCACCACGCCAGCATCAGCGGCATGGCGATTTTCAGAATCTCGCTGGGCTGAATGATCACTCCCACATTCACCCAGCGTTTCGCCCCTTTTTTGGTGATGCCGAATACCGCCACAGCCACCAGCAGAGTCACCCCCACCACATACAGGGGCACCGCCAATGACGCCAGCCGCTGCGGCGGAATCTGCGCCACCAGAAACAGAATGACACCGGCAATCATCATGTTGCGGCCGTGGTTTTCAAACTGCATGCCGTGGTCGTAGCCCGACGAATACATGGTCAAAAGGCCAGCCGCTGCCAGCAGCAGAACGGCAATCGCCAGAGGGCCGTCAAAGCCCCTAAACCAGGGCAGTATTTGCTTGAAGAGGGAGGTTTTCCCGAACGTGGTCGCCATGGGTGGATTATCGTCACTCCAGCGCCTGACCCCACGCCAAGCCTGACCCTATGATGCGCACTGCCATTCAGACCCAAATCATGAAGCCCCCGATCACCCACCTCCTCTACCTGCACGGCTTTCGCTCGTCACCCCAGTCCAACAAGTCTGTGAAAACAGCGGCCCGACTGGCTGCGCTCAACGCCGGCCTGAACGCTGACATAACGTGGTGGTGCCCGCAGCTTCCCCCGTCGCCGCGGGAGGCAATGGAGATGGTCAGCCAGGGCATTGCACACTGGCCACGCGAGTCCATGGCGGTCATTGGCTCCTCACTCGGCGGCTTTTACGCAACGTGGGTCGCAGAGACCGAGGGCTGCAGGGCCGTCATGCTAAACCCCGCCGTCGACCCGGCACGGGATCTGACGAAATACATTGGCGAGCAAACCAGCTGGCATGACCCGGCCGAACGGTTTTACTTCAAGCCGGAGTTCATTGATGAACTTCGCCACCTCGAAAAGAGTGGCCTGAAACAACCCGAAAACTATTTTGCAGTCATCGCAAAAGGAGACGAAGTGCTGGACTGGCGCGAAATGGCGGGCCGCTACCCCGGCGCCCGCATCAAGTTACTTGAGGCCAGCGACCATGGCCTGAGCGACTTCGACGATCACATCGAAGAAGTATTTGCCTTTCTGGGCCTGAAATAGCCCTAGAAGAGCCAATTTAAGGTTATTTGAGACGACGTTGTCCACCGATGGAAACCGACCCACCCGACCCCGCAGCCTGACGCGTTTCATCTGCTTTGTTCAGTACAAAAATGGCAGCTGCGCCGACCAGTTCCTGAGCCTGGGTAGAAAGGCTCGAAGCAGCAGCGGCCATCTGTTCGACGAGGGCGGCATTTTGCTGGGTTGCGTCATCAATTTGTCCGATGGAGACGCCGACGCGAACAACGTCCCGGCTTTGCTCCTCACTGGCAGCGCTGATCTCACTCATCAAGTCCGTTACGCGCCGAATTGAAGTGACCACCTCCGCCATGGTGGCGCCCGCCTGATCCACTAAAGCCGTGCCCTGAGCCACCGTCTGAACGCTCGCGCCCACAAGACTTTTGATCTCTTTGGCGGCTTCGGCAGACCGCCCGGCAAGGCTGCGTACTTCGGATGCCACCACCGCAAAGCCGCGTCCCTGCTCCCCGGCGCGGGCTGCCTCAACAGCGGCGTTCAACGCCAGGATATTCGTTTGAAAGGCGATGCCGTCAATAACTCCAATAATGTCGGCAATCCTCTTCGAGCTGTCATTGATTCCACGCATGGTGTCAACAACCTGAGCCACCACTTCGCCCCCTTTGGCCGCAACCGTTGACGCGTTCAATGCCAATTGATTAGCCTGCAGCGCGCTCGCTGTATTTTGCTTGGCGGTTGCATTGAGCTGCTCCATGGCGACCGAGGTTTGCTGCAACGCGTTGGCCTGTTGTTCCGTGCGCGTAGAGAGGTTATTGTTGCCCTGGTCAATTTCACTGCTGGCAACAGCGATGCCCTCAGCCCGAGCACGCACCTCTTTGACCATGCCAGCAATGCTGTTGCGCATATTTCTGATACCCGCGAGCAGGCTTTCAGAGTCGTCCTTTTTAAGATCGATATCTATATACAGTTTGCCTTCTGCGATGTCGGAGGTCAGCGAAGCGGCATACCGGGGTTCGCCACCGAGTTGCCCAAGCAGCCCGCGCGTTATAAAGATGGAGAGAAAAAGACCAATCAGAACCGCACCGGCCAGCAGGCCAAAGGTCAAGAATCTGGCACGTTTATAGACTGCGCCTGCATGTTCCGCTGCCGCTTTTCCGCCAGAAAAATTGATGGCGGTTACTTTATCCAATGCAGCTATCGCATCATCCGAGGCCGACTTACCCGCTCCCTCGGCTATGTCTTTTGCGTCTTCCTGCTTTCCAGCGCGGCCCAGAGCCACTACTTTCTTGTTCACCGCGAGGTATTCGCTCCAGGCTTTTGAGTAGGACTGAAAGAGTTTGGCCTCCTCCGGATCCGCAATCATTTTTTCATAGGCACTGCTGTTTTGCGAAACAACGAGCGATGCCGCCTTCATTTTTTCTTCGTACTCATCCATGTACCCAGCGTCTGCCGCGCGGGTATGTTTGACCTCAAGGTCGCGTACATCAAGCATCGCCGTGCGCATACCGGTGGAATGCCCAATGCTTGGCATCCACTTGACCGCAAGGTCACTGGAAACCTGGTTCACTTGCGCCAGATTGAATATTGAAAATGCCCCCAGCAGCAAGGTCAACAGAAGAACCAGCCCAAAAGAAAAACCGAGCTTGAAACCAATACTGGAGCCGTAAATCCAGCGGGAAATAGCTTTAAGCAACTTCATGGGTAGCCTTAGGTTGATTCATGTCAGCAAGGGGAATACCCAAAGTTCCGGTTTGCTGAGGGTGCACGCACCGCCAGTCCATGCAAACGCCAGGCCCTAACTGACGGCAAAACTATTTTTTAAAGCCGATGTAGCTGACGCCAATGACCTTGCCGCCCTTGTCCTTGATCGGGTTGTAACACGCGTCAAATGGCGTACCCAACACATCTACCTGACCGCAATATCCCTCGCCCTTGTTAACGGCCTCATACGCCTTGGCCTTGGCCAGCGGCGTACCCACGCCACGCTTGCCTTCTGGTGTCAACACATTGGTACTCACACGAATATAGTCATCGCCATGCTTGACGAACACGGTTGCAGTGGCTCCGGTGGTCTTCTTGATCTCATCAACGACGTCGTAGTTATTGTTGATCTTGCGGGTGCCAAAAAATATGGCCGGAACAGTCAATTCCCCTGCTTTTTCAGTGCCTTCGAGTTTGGGCTCTCCAATCTTGACAAGTCTGGCGTCCAGCGCTGCGATAGTTGCTTTGGGGTCATTGGCATACGCTGCCGTTGTTAACAGGGTCACGACAGCAAATGCAGCAAGTTGGAAGTTTTTCATGGGTTGCTCCGTTGATAAAAAGATAGGGCAGAAAAGAGAGAGCCGACAGACTTCGGGCAAAAGGTATCGCTCAACCTTTAGCAACGTTCCTAATTGCCCTGTCTTCCATACAGTGTCTGACTGTCCGATAGCCTTATCAATCAGGTAGATACCTGAGGACCCCATCGGGTAAATACCTGAGGACGCCATCGGGTTGTTTCCGCGCCACAAGCTTACTCACACCTACGGCCCGCACCCGCGGCACGCCCAGGTTGAATGCGATACGTTTTGCGGGCACCTGCTGTCCCGCCCTTTTACAGGGACAATTCCCCCATGTATTTATTGTTTGAAGAAGCCGGAAAGTTTTTGGCCGGCAAGATCCTCTCCGAGGCAGATTCGTCTTCGCAGGTGGAGCTTGACAGCGGCAAGCGCGTCAAGGTCAAGGCCGCCAACGCGTTGATCCGGTTTGAAAAGCCCGCCCCCGCTCAATTCGTGAGTGCCGCGCAGGCCCTGAGCCAGACCATTGAACTGGAGATGGCCTGGGAGTTTTCGCCTGACGAGGAGTTTGGCTTTGCCGACCTCGCCCGTGACTATTTTTCGGCTCAGGCCACGCTGGAACAGCAAGCCGGCATGCTGTACCGGCTGTTTGAGTCGCCGCATTACTTCCGCCGTGCTGGCAAAGGGCGTTTTCGAAAGGCCTCTGCCGATGTAATTGCGCTTGCGCTGGCGGCGATTGAGAAGAAGAAACAGCTCCAGCTGCAAATAGACCAATGGGTTGCGAGCTTGAGCGGGGGCCAATGTCCCCAGGCCATTCGCGACCAGCTTTACAAAATTTTGTTCAAGCCCGACAAGAACGCGCCTGAATACAAGGCTGTCGTCGAAGCTTCGCGGAGCACCCATCTGCCGCCGCTGGAACTGTTGCAAAAGGCAGGCGCCATCGATTCACCTTACCAGTTTCACTGGCGACGGTTTCTGCTGGAGAACTTCCCCAAGGGCACTGGATTCCCCGCACTGGAAGCACCCGTCATCCGCGACGAGTTACCGTTGGCAACGGTGCACGCATTTTCGATTGACGACTCGGCCACCACAGAAATTGATGACGCGCTGTCGGTACAGGGTCTGGGCACTGGCACAGTCACCGTGGGCGTGCATATTGCCGCGCCCGGCCTGGCCGTGCAACCCGGCGATGCGATTGACAAACTGGGTCGTGCCCGCCTGTCCACCGTCTACATGCCAGGCTACAAGGTCACAATGTTGCCTGATGCGGTGGTGCAAAGCTACACACTGCAAGAAGGGCGCGACTGCCCCGCTGTGTCGCTGTACGTCACGCTGGATGAGGCCACCTTGGAGATCAGGAGCAGCGAGACCAAGCTGGAGCGGGTGCCCATAGCAGCCAATCTGCGCCACGACCAGCTGGATGACATCGTCACCGCGCCATGGCTTGAAGACGCCACATTTGAGCATGAAAGCGACTTGAAGCCCACGTATTTAAAGCGTGAGCAGCTATCATTTTTATACCGCTTGGCGAAAGACCTGAAAGCCAAACGCGAAGTGGTGCGAGGCAAGCCCGAGACCTTCAACCGGCCGGATTACAACTTCCGGCTCATCGGTCATGAGGAATTCCCCGCCGAGTCGCCCCAAGGGGAATTAGCCCCGTCGGGGGGCAGCGACCCGCAAAGCGGCGCAGCGTGGGGGCAAAAACTCGAGCCGCAAGGTAACGAGCAGGTGCAGATCAGCACCCGCGTACGCGGCGCACCGCTTGATTTGATCGTGGCCGAGGCCATGATTCTGGCCAACAGCACATGGGGCAGCTGGATGGCCGAGCTTGGCGTGCCAGGCATTTACCGCAGCCAGGCGTCGTTGTTGCCGGGCGTGAAAGTGCGCATGGGCACCAAGGCGCTACCCCATGCAGGTATTGGCGTGAAGAGCTATGCCTGGAGCACCTCGCCGCTACGTCGCTATACCGACCTGGTGAACCAGTGGCAAATCATTGCCTGCGCGCGCCATGGCAAGACAGCGGCTTTGGTGGCACCTTTCAAGCCCAAAGATGCCGAGCTGTTTTCCATCATTTCCAGTTTTGATTCGGCTTACTTCGCCTACAACGGCTACCAGGGGGCGATGGAACGCTTCTGGACGCTCAAATACCTGCACCAAAACGGTATCACCGAGATTGTGGCAAGCGTATTCAAGGAAAACATGGTGCGCGCCGATGACTTGCCGCTGGTCCTGCCCGTGATGGGCGCCAAAGACATGCCCCGCGGTGCCCGGGTGCGCGTGAAGCTGGGTGACATTGACGAGATCACGCTTGATGTGGTGGGCACGGTGATTGAGCGGCTGGATAAAGTTTTGCCAACAGGCGATGAAACCAGCACTGACGAAGCGCCTGAAGACGACGACGAACCCGCTGCCGGCCCGATTGCCATTGCCGTGGACATGAGCGAAGGCGAGCCAGCTTCGGGCGATAATCCACCCTCGTGAACCTGCGCTCCTTCAGCCCACTTCAAATTGCCTTAGGCGTGTCGGTCGCCGTGCATGCGGTGTTGTTGACGGTGCGCTTTGTAGACCCCGAATCCTTCAACCGCGTGTTTCAGGACACGCCGCTGGAAGTGATTCTGGTCAACGCCCGCACCAATGAGAAGCCCGACAAAGCCAAAGCCATAGCGCAAGCCTCGATGGCCGGTGGCGGTGAAGCCGAAAAAGGGCGTGCCACCACACCCCTACCGCCCAGTGCCTTGAGCGAAGTGGGCGAAACCCTTGAAGAAGAAGCCCAGCGCAAACTCCAGTCGCTGCAGGAACAGCAAAACCTGCTGCTGGCCCAGGTCAAAACCCAACTGGCCGCCCTGCCACCGCCCGACCCCAAAATGCCGGGTGCCACGCCCGAGCAGGTTGCGCAGGAAGAAAAGCGTCGAAGGCTCATCAAACTGCTGGCCGAGATTGAGCGGCGCATCAACATGGAAAACGCGCGGCCCAAGAAGCGTTACATCAGCCCGGCCACGCGTGAAGAGGTTTACGCGATTTATTACGACCACCTGCGTCGCGCGATTGAAGACCGGGGCACCGAGAATTTTCCTGAAACCTCGTCGGGCAAGAAGCTCTATGGAGCGCTGACCATGATCGTGACTGTCAACTTTGACGGACGCGTCCTGTCAACCGAAATTGTGGAAAGCTCCGGCAACAAAACGCTGGACCGCCGAGCAGAAGGCATTGCCCGCAGCGCTGCGCCGTTTGGAACGTTTACTGAAGCCATGCGACGCAAAGCCGACCAGATCGTAGTGGTGTCGCGTTTTAAATTCACGCGCGACGAGACGCTGGAAACCAAGCTCACATCGCAATAACGGCCCATGCCCAGGACTGCCTTTTGAACGTCTCCCGCATGAAGCCCCTTTTGCGGTGGTTTGGCATGCTGGTGGTTGCCGCGCTGGCGCTGCAAGTCTTCTTTGTAGGCCGCATTGCCATGATGGCTGTGATAGACCCGCAGTCCACCGCGTTTGAGCGCTCCGAGGCCTGGCGCATCGCGACTGAAAAAGGCAGGTTGCCATGGCGTCAACAGTGGGTGAGCTACGCGCAAATTTCCGGCAATCTCAAACGCGCCGTGATCGCCTCGGAGGACGATGGCTTTACCAACCACGACGGTGTGGATTGGGACGCACTGGAAAAGGCCTGGCAAAAAAATGCCAAAGCGCAGGCGCTGGCCGACTCACGTGCCCAGGCGCAGGGCGGCAAGCGCCCCAGTGCCTCGCCCCCCAAAGCCGCGCCTGCGCCGAGAGCACCCAAAGTGATTGGTGGATCCACCATCACGCAGCAACTTGCCAAAAACCTGTTTTTGTCGGGTGAGCGCACGCTCTTGCGCAAAGGCCAGGAATTTGCGCTGACCTTCATGCTGGAAACTTTGCTGAGCAAAGAGCGTATTCTGGAGATCTATCTCAACAGCGTGGAATGGGGCGAAGGCGTGTTTGGCGCAGAGGCGGCGGCCCAGCACTATTTCCGCAAGCCGGCATCAAGGCTGGGGGCCATGGAAGCCGCGCGTCTGGCGGTGATGCTGCCGCGCCCCAAGTACTTTGAGAAATTACCCAACTCGGGTTACCTGGCCGAGCGTGCCGGCGTGATTGCTGCCCGCATGGGTGGCGCAGAGCTGCCGTAACCCCGCCAGACTCGTCTGGCCGTACGAACGCCTTAGCGCAGGGCCGCCCCAACAACGGCAGCCCCCTTTGGGGGACAACGCAGCAGGCGAAGCGGCAAGCGCGGGGGCTATCATCAAGTATGCGTGTCAAGTTGATGAGTTGGTTTCTTCTAGGCCTGATCCGGTTTCTTACCGGGTCGCAAGCCCGCTGGTACGGTTGCCCGCCCAAGGCCGAACAACGCATCTACTTCGCCAACCACCAAAGCCATGCGGATCTGGTGCTGATCTGGGCGGCCCTGCCCAAAGACTTGCGGTCCATCACCCGGCCCATCGCAGCACGGGACTACTGGACCAAAACACCCTTCAAACAATGGATCACGACTGCAGTATTCAACGCCATTTATGTATCACGCGAGCGCACTGCGGATCAGGACCCTCTGGAGCCCTTGTTTGATGCCCTGGACCAGGGCGACAGCATTGTGTTGTTCCCCGAAGGCACTCGCGGGCACGCTGAAGAGCCCGCGCCGTTCAAGTCGGGCCTGTACAACCTGGCACAGAAATACCCCCATGTGGTGTTGGTGCCAGCGTGGATCAATAACGTGCAGCGTGTCATGCCCAAAGGCGAAGTGGTGCCTGTACCGGTGCTGTGTTCGGTGACGTTTGGCGCACCGTTAAAGCTTGAAGACGGTGAAGATCGACGGGTCTTTCTGGACCGCGCCCGCAACGCCGTCATCGCGCTGCGCGACGTCTAGCCACAACGCCATTTATATCAACTTCCCCATGTATTTTTATATCAAGAACATGACGGCCACCCAGCAGATCGGGGCCATGTTCATCATTGTTTTTGGCATTTTGATGCTGGCCAGCATCACCGCGTTTGTGCTGTCGATCCGCGAACATGGCGAGGGCGATGCAGCCGACGCCAAGCGCTACGAGTTGCGCAACATCGACGGAATTCTGCGCACCAGCTGGGTCATGGTGTTTGTGTTCTGGGTCGGCTGGCTCGCCGGCGACTGGGTTGCCATTGGCCTGTTTGCGCTGGTGTCATTTTTTGCGTTGCGCGAGTTCATGACGCTGTCGCCGACCCGGCGCGGCGACCACCGCAGCCTGGTGCTCGCTTTTTTTGTGGTGCTGCCCGTGCAGTACTGGCTGGTGGGTACAGAACACTTCGACTTGTTCACCGTGTTCATCCCGGTCTATGTGTTTCTGGCAATTCCGGTGGTGAGCGCGCTGGCCAATGACCCCAACCGGTTTCTGGAGCGCAACGCCAAACTGCAATGGGGCATCATGGTGTGCATCTACGGCATGAGTCACGTGCCGGCGCTGTTGCTGCTGGATTTTCCAAACTACGACAAGAAAAACGCCTTTTTGGTGTTCTTCCTGGTGTTTGTGGTGCAGCTTTGCGTGGTGGTGCAGCACCTGGTGTCACGCAGGCTCAAACGCCCGCCTACGGCTCCGCAGATCAGCCAGAGTTTCAACTGGCGCAGCTGGCTGGTGGCGGTGTTTGTCGCCAGTCTTGCGGGCGCGTTGCTGGCAGGTATCACGCCGTGGGTGCCGGGCACCGCGTTTGCGCTCGCATTCCTTGCTTGCGCTGCGGGCACATTGGGACATTTTGTGATGAAGGCGCTCAAGCGGGACCGCGGCATTCCGAGCTGGGGCGGGGGTGTGGCATCTGTCACCGGTGCGGGCGGTCTGCTGGACCGGGTCGATGCCCTGTGTTTTGCCGCGCCCGTGTTCTTTCACTCAGTTAGATGGTATTTTGGACTTTAGGCCCACGTAGATATTAACTAGTTAGCTACTAAATACATAGCAAATGGTATTTGAATTGAAACCTTTGACATGAGAGTTCTGGGCATTGACCCCGGCTTGCGCACCACCGGTTTTGGCGTCATCGATGTCGAAGGTGCCAACCTGAGCTACGTGGCGAGCGGCACCATCAGCACGACCCATATTGACAAGGGTCAGTTGCCTGCGCGACTCAAGGTGTTGTTTGACGGCGTAAAGGAAGTCGTGGCTCGCTACGCGCCAGATAGCGCTTCGGTCGAAATAGTGTTCGTCAACGTCAACCCGCAGTCCACGCTGCTGCTGGGGCAGGCCCGCGGTGCATGCGTGACGGCACTGGTCTCAAACGACTTGCCCGTGGCCGAATACACCGCCCTGCAAATGAAACAGGCCGTGGTGGGCTACGGCCGGGCCGACAAGGCGCAGGTGCAGGAAATGGTGAAGCGCCTGCTGGCGTTGCCGGGACTTCCCGGCCCCGACGCCGCCGACGCCCTGGGATTGGCGATCACCCATGCCCACGCGGGTAAGGCAATGGCGCGATTGGCGCAAGCCAAAGGCATTGGCGGTGCGCAAAGCCAGACCCAGAAGGCGGCCTACAAGGCGGGGCGAAGCCGGTAGGCTTGATGCCTCAAAGCTGTGACTTGAAATAGCTGAAAGAATGCTTGAACGCGTCACGGATTTTTTCCATCTCGGTGACCATGTTGTCCCAGGCGTCTTCGCTCGCCGCTTTCATCTCCACGAGTTTTCCTTTTGCAAGCACCGACTGGTGGCGCAGCTTGTCCATTTCTTCCTTGTACTTGTCGCGGGCTTCAAGTTTTGCGTCGTGGGCTTTGGCTTGCAGGGTGTCCATCTTGGCATCCAGCTCGTCGAGTTGAAGTTTCATTTTGTCGATATAGGTATCGCGGCTTGACATGGTGTGAGTTCCTTGAGGGTGGGTAATTTGAGTGGGGCCAGGCGAAAACCGCCTACCTGATGGCAGTGTCAACGCCGCATTCGGTTTTAACTGTTCGATGGCGCACATAGCAGCTCCGCCAAGGGCTAAGGGGGGAGTTTTTTGGTCAGTGTAGGCATTCGCATCTAAAGTTTGTTGCAACGCAGCAAAAAACACTCCGCGATGTCAATTCCTCCCTACAATGATTACATGCTGCGCTGCAACATACTCATCAAAACGAGGGTTGCAGCGGTACCCAATTAGTCACTTAACCCTTGAAGGAAACTGAAATGACCAACTACACACCTGAACAACTCGTCGCGTCCACCAAAGCCAACGTGAAGGCCATGGAAGGTTTCACCACCCAGGCCTACAGCGGTTTTGAAAAGCTGGTTGAGCTCAACATGGCAGCCTCCAAGTCCTTGCTGGCTGAGTCGTTCAGCCAGTTGCAAGCCGTGATGGGTGCCAAAGACCCCCAGGAAATCATGGCGTTACAAACTGCTATGGCCCAGCCTCTGGCAGAAAAGTCTGTCGCCTACGGCCGTCATGTTTATGCCATCGCCACCGAAGCCGGTGCTGACTTCACCAAAGCTTTTGAATCAAAAGTGGCCGAAGCCCAAAGCGGTTTCTCAAGCCTGATCGAGAACATGAGCAAGAATGCCCCAGCCGGTTCGGAAACTCTCATGGCCGCCTTCAAGAGCGCCCTGCAAACCAGCCAAAATGTGATTGAGTCGGCTCAAACCTCGGCCAAGAAATCGGTTGAGATGGCCGAGTCCAGCTTTGCAACGTTTGCCAACCAGGCCGTTAGCGCCACAACAGCCGCTTCCAAGAAGCGTTAATGCCCGAGCCAGTTGCTGCCATTGCCGATGCGCGCGAAGCGCTGCTGGCAACGGTAGATTTCAAGTGGCTAATGACGGGGCAGGGGTGGTGGGTTGACACGTCCCGCTTTCATACTGACCCGTCATACGCCAGAGACATGTTGCGACTGGCGATGTCCTCGTCTTCCTTTGCGTTGCGGGAGTGCGCTGCCGGTTTGCAACGCCACATTGAACAGCGGCCCGCTACAGCAGAAAGTGACGCGTAGCAGCGAGACGACTGTTGGCGCTTTACGCCACACGCTCCAAAATCAGGACTGCAAAAAACCCAAATGCGGCAATCAATGTCCACTTGAGGGTCAGTAAGCCAAAGCGCTTGTACCTGGCCTGCCCGGTCCCCGCGTAAAACGCGAATGACACGCCGGCGCCAATCAAAAGCAGAAGAATGAGCCAGCGAAACAGCAGCATGATGTCACCAGGCCCGCGCCAATTGGCCAAAACCGCTGGGAGCAAGTTTTTCGTCTTCGAACGTCACGACCTCCCACGCTGAAGGACACAACAACAATTCCCGCAAGAGCTTGTTGTTCAACTCATGCCCCGAGCGAAAGGCGCTGTAGGCGGCCAACAAGGGCTTGCCCAGCATGTACATGTCGCCCATGGCGTCCAGAATCTTGTGCTTGACGAATTCATCGTCATACCGCAAACCGCCTGCGTTGAGCACCTTGTAGTCATCCATCACAATGGCATTGTCAAGGCCGCTGCCCAGCGCCAGACCGTTTACCCGCATGGTTTCTACATCTTTGGTGAAGCCAAAGGTTCGCGCCCTGGCAATATCCCGTGAATAGGAGTCACGGCTCATGTCAAATTCAAAACTCTGCCCGGTGGAATCGACTGCGGGGTGTTTGAAGTCAATCTCGAAACTCAAGGAATAGCCATGGTAGGGGTCCAGGCGTGCCCACCGCTCGCTCGCCCCCTCGCCTGCGCGCACCTCAACCGGCTCAATCACGCGGATAAACCGGCGTGGAACGTTCTGGAATTCAATGCCCGCGCTCTGCAGCAAAAATACAAATGAGGCCGCCGAGCCATCCAGAATAGGCACCTCTTCAGCAGTGATGTCCACATAGAGATTGTCCACGCCCAGCCCTGCACAGGCCGACATCAAGTGCTCCACCGTCGACACCCGTGCTACCCCGTTGGACACGCGCGTGGCAAGGCGCGTGTCGGTCACCGAGGTGGCCGACATGGGAATGTCAACAGCCTGCGCCAGATCAACACGACGAAATACGATGCCGGTATCGGGTGGCGCAGGCCGCAAGGTCAATTCAACCCGCTGCCCGCTGTGGAGCCCGACCCCCACCGCGCGGGTGAGAGACTTGAGCGTTCTTTGATTTAGCACGCTGTGGATTTTACAAAGCCGCCAATTGTTCTGCGCCCTTGCACACGCCACGGCAATTTCCCGACGGGCCGCCCCTAGGGAAATTAGCCCCCTCGGGGGGCAGAGAACCACGTGAAGCGGGTGAACGTGGGGGCATCATCAATCCGCCTGTTTTCGCAAAAACGCGGGGATTTCGTAGTCGTCCATACCGCCATTGGACAGCGCATCGACCTTGGCTGCGGCTGAGGTGCGACCCCGCCAGACGGCAGGTGTGCCCATGCCGGCGTAGTCGGGTTGCCCCGGCATCATCAGCGGGGCTGACGACACGGACGTCGGGCCATTGACGGCCTGATTCAGGGTTGGCACATGAAAAAGCGTGTTGTCAGTGCCCGTACGCAGAACCTGCAGCGGCGGTGCAGTGCGGCGAACACCCTGACGGCTCAAGCCGGTGGCGACCACGGTGACACGAATGTCGTCGCCCAGGTTGTCGTCGTAAGCCGTGCCGTAGATGACATGCGCGTCGGGAGATGCATAGGCTCGGATGGTGTTCATCGCCAGCTTCGACTCATTGAGCTTCAGGGAACCCTTGCTCGCGGTGATCAAAACCAGCACACCTTTGGCGCCAGACAGGTCAACGCCTTCGAGCAGTGGGCACGCCACAGCCTGCTCGGCCGCAATACGCGCTCGGTCAGGGCCACCCGCCATGGCAGTGCCCATCATGGCTTTGCCGGGTTCGCCCATCACGGTACGCACGTCTTCAAAGTCGACGTTCATGTGCGCTGGCACATTGATGATTTCGGCAATGCCCCCTACTGCGTTCTTGAGAACATCATTGGCGTGCTGAAAAGCTTCGTCCTGCGTGATGTCATCACCCAGTACGTCGAGCAGTTTCTCGTTGAGCACGACGATCAGCGAGTCTACATTGGCCTCCAGTTCGGCCAGGCCAGCGTCGGCATTCGACATGCGACGGCCACCTTCAAATTCGAATGGTTTAGTCACGACGCCGACAGTCAGGATGCCCATCTCGCGTGCAATGCGGGCGATCACAGGGGCTGCGCCAGTACCCGTACCACCACCCATACCTGCGGTAATGAACAACATATGAGCACCGTCGATGGAGGCCCGAATGTCTTCAATGGCCTGCTCGGCAGAGTCGCGGCCTTTGTCCGGCTTGCTGCCCGCGCCCAGACCCGTGTGACCCAACTGAATGGTCTTGTGCGCAGCGCTGCGGCTCAGCGCCTGCGCGTCGGTGTTCGCACTGATGAATTCCACGCCCTGTACACCGCGCTCGATCATGTGTTCCACCGCGTTGCCGCCACCACCTCCCACGCCGATCACCTTGATCTGGGTGCCCATGTTGAACGCTTCTTCTTCAATCATTTCGATGCTCATGTGTTTCTCCTGAATTGCAGTTGCCTAAATTGTTTGTCTGTATTTATGGGGGTCGAAGCCTGCGGGAGGCTATGAAGGCGGGCCTGTGCACCGCCATCGCCCGTGGGGACTTCCTCGTGCCAGCCAGATCTTGTATTTCATGGTTAAAAGTTCCCCACAAACCAGTCTTTGATCTGGCCAAAAGCGGTCTTCATGGACCCGTTTTTCTGCGCCACCTTGAAGCCACGCATGCGTGCCAGCCGGGCTTCTTCAAGCAGGCCCATGACGGTCGCAGCGCGCGGTTGGGAGACCATATCTGCCAGCGCGCCTGAATACCTGGGTATGCCGCGGCGCACAGGTTTCAAGAAGATGTCTTCACCCAGTTCCACCATGCCCGGCATGACGCAACTGCCACCCGTCAGCACAATGCCACTGGACAAAACTTCTTCGTAACCTGAATCCCGCATCACCTGGTGCACCAGCGAGAAGATTTCTTCAACGCGCGGCTCAATCACGCCTGCCAGTGCCTGGCGACTCAGCATGCGCGGGCCCCGGTCCCCCAGACCGGGTACCTCCACCTGAGTTTCAGGGTCAGCCAGCAACTGTTTGGCATAGCCGCTCTCGACCTTGATGTCTTCGGCATCCTTGGTAGGCGTGCGTAACGCCATGGCTATGTCACTGGTAATCAAGTCCCCTGCAATGGGTATCACGGCCGTATGGCGAATGGCCCCATTGGTAAAAATGGCCACATCAGTGGTTCCGGCACCAATGTCCACCAGCGCGACGCCCAGATCGCGCTCGTCCTTGGACAAGACTGACAGGCTGCTGGCCAGTGGATTGAGCATGAGCTGCTCGACTTCAAGCCCACACCGGCGCACGCACTTGATAATGTTCTCGGCCGCGCTTTGCGCCCCTGTGACGATGTGAATCTTGGCCTCCAGGCGAATGCCGCTCATGCCGATGGGCTCTCTGACGTCCTGGCCGTCAATAATGAACTCCTGCGGCTCCACCAGCAAAAGGCGCTGGTCGGTCGAAATGTTGATGGCTTTGGCTGTCTCCACCACACGCGCTACATCGGCCTGCGTGACCTCGCGGTCTTTGACCGCCACCATGCCACTGGAGTTGATGCCCCGGATGTGGCTGCCGGTGATGCCGGTATAGACGCGCGTGATCTTGCAGTCGGCCATCAGCTCGGCCTCTTTCAGCGCCTGCTGGATGCTTTGCACGGTGGCGTCGATATTCACCACCACGCCGCGCTTGAGTCCGTTGCTGGGGGCCACACCCAGTCCCGCCAGTTTCAGCTCGCCGCCGGGCAACACCTCGGCCACTACCACCATGATCTTGGCGGTGCCAATGTCGAGTCCGACGACGAGGTCTTTGTATTCTTTTGCCATTGTGATACCTGCTGTTTTTGTCTCTATTTCGCCGGCAGCGCAGCCACTACCGTGGTCACGCCGCGCAAGCGGATGGCATACCCGTCTTCATGTCGCAAATCAGCGGATTCCAGCGCCTCCGGTTTGCGGCCGTATTTGGATGTCACTTGCGTGAGCGTTTTAAGAAATCGTGTGGTGCGGGCCAAAACTTCCGCAACCGTGCCGCGCCCGAGCTCGATGGTCGCGCCGGTATCCAGGCGCGCGCGCCAGCCACCGCGGCCCGACAATTCAAACTGTTCCACCGCCATGTCCATGCCTTCAAACAAGGGTTGCAAAGTTTGGAACATGGCCAGGACCTGATTCGCCTGCTCATCAGGCCCGCTCAGGCGCGCCAGCATATCCTGCTCAACTTCGCCCACGTTGGCCTCAAAAATCTCTCCAAAATTATTGAGCAACCGCGACTCGCCTTCAGCGCCCCAATACGCAACGGCTTTGTGTTCCTGCAGCAGGACGCTAAGACGATTGGGGAAATCACGGCGCACCATGGCCCGGCGAACCCAGGGCACAGCCTCAAACGCGCGGCGTGCGCGGTCAAGATCAACCGTAAAAAACGTACCGCCTAATTTGGGTGCAACATTGGCTCGCAGCGTGATGGCGTTGTTGTGGGTCACATCCCCCAGTACAGCGATTTTTTCAAGGGCAAACAGGGGCGAGCGCGCCGCCCAGACCACGATGACTCCAACAGCCAGGCAGGCAAACAGCACAAACAACGCCGAAGCGGTTGCATTCATGAGCTTGACGTCCAGGGGTGCCACCAACGTTTCGTTCACGCCTGCAGCCCTTTCTGTCCATGCGTCACTTCTGCACCGTGATCCAGCGCAGCCAGCTGCAGTACTTGCAAGCAAAGGTCTTCGTAGCTGATGCCCGCAGCCTTGGCCGACATGGGAACGAGTGAATGACCCGTCATGCCTGGCGATGTATTCATCTCAAGCAGGAACGGTTTGCGATCACTGGCACGAATCATCAGGTCGGCCCGCGCCCAGCCACGGCACCCGAGCGACTTGTAAGCGGCCAGCACGATGCGCGAAATCTCGCGCTCTTCTTCAACCGGCAGTCCGCTGGGGCAGTGATAGCTCACGGCGTCGGTGAAGTATTTATTCTGGTAGTCGTAAGCGCCTTCGGGCGCCATGATTCGCACCACCGGTAGTGCATGCGCACCTGTACCGATGCCGATGACCGGGCAAGTTACTTCTTCGCCCTCTATGAATTCCTCGCACAGCACATTCGGGTCATAGCTTGCAGACAGCCGCACGGCCTCTTGCATCTGCGAATAACCCTTGACCTTGCTGACACCAATGGAAGAGCCCTCTCGCGGTGGCTTGACGATCAGCGGAAGGCCTAATTCGTCGGGTACCGCAACCACCTGCTCGCGCGTCTGCTGATCAGGCTCAAGTACCACGTATCGCGGCGTAGGCAGACCTGATGCCTGCCAAAGGCGCTTGGTCATGACTTTGTCCATGGCAATACTGGACGCCATGACGCCAGACCCTGTGTACGGAATGCCCAGCAGTTCCAGTGCACCCTGCACTGTGCCGTCTTCTCCAAAGCGCCCGTGGAGGGCGATGAAGCAGCGTGCGAACCCTTCACGCTTGAGCTCGGCCATATCGCGATGGGCTGGGTCAAACGGGTGCACATCAACCCCTTTTGCGTGCAGCGCCTGCAGCACACCATTGCCCGACATGAGGGAAATCTCGCGTTCGGCCGAAACACCGCCCATCAGCACCGCCACCTTACCCATTTTTGAAGAAATATGGCTCATTGCCCTCGCCTTTCTTCATTATTATGCTCTGCTTTTTGTAGCAAATTAATAATTTTTGAAGGTACAGCGCCGATTGATCCAGCGCCCATGCACAACACCACGTCACCTCCCAGAGCGTTGCCAATAATGACTTGCGCCATGTCGGCAATATCATCTACAAACACCGGCTCCAGCTTGCCAGACACGCGCAGGGCGCGCGCCAACGCGCGGCCATCTGCCGCCACAATGGGCGCTTCACCTGCGGCGTACACCTCGGCCAGCAGCACCGCATCGGCCTGCCCAATCACCTTGACGAAGTCTTCAAAACAGTCACGGGTGCGTGTGTAGCGATGTGGTTGAAACGCCAGCACCAGACGTCTGCCGGGGAATGCGCCGCGTGCTGCAGCCAGCGTGGCCGCCATCTCGACCGGGTGGTGCCCGTAGTCGTCAATCAGGGCAAAGGAGCCACCACCGCTGACTGACAAATCGCCATAGCGCTGAAAGCGGCGGCCCACGCCCTTGAATTCCGCCAGCGCCTTTTGCACCGCAGCGTCCGGCACGTTCAACTCGACCGCAACGGCGATCGCTGCCAGTGCGTTGAGCACGTTGTGTCGGCCGGGCAAGTTGAGGACGATAGGCATATCGGGCAGGGTGACGCCATTGCGCCGCTGTACCGTGAAGTGCATTTGGCCGGCCACATGCTTCACCTCGACGGCACGCACCTGAGCGTCCGGGCCAAACCCATAGCTGGTAATGGGGCGCGACAACCGGTGAACGATACTTTGCACTGCCACATCGTCGGTGCACACAATGGCAGTGCCATAAAACGGCATGCGGTGCAGAAAGTCCACAAAAGCGGTTTTAAGCACCTCAAAGTCGTGGTTATAGGTTTCCATGTGGTCGGCATCAATGTTGGTGACTACCGCCATCACGGGCAACAGGTTCAGGAACGAAGCGTCCGACTCATCCGCCTCCACCACGATGTAGTCGCCACTGCCCAACCGCGCATTGGCACCGGCACTGTTGAGTCGCCCGCCAATCACGAAGGTGGGGTCCAGACCGCCCTCGGCCAGTACACTGGCGACGAGACTTGTGGTGGTGGTTTTGCCGTGTGTGCCCGCGATGGCAATGCCCTGCTTGAGCCGCATCAACTCCGCCAGCATGACGGCACGCGGCACGATGGGAATGTGCTTCTCGCGGGCTGCCATCACCTCGGGGTTGTCTTGCTGCACGGCCGTGGATGTCACCACGGCGTCGGCGTCCACCAGGTTGCTCGTAGCGTGGCCCACATAAGTTTTGATGCCCAGGGCTGCCAGCCGTTTGAGGGTGGCACTGTCGGCCAGATCAGAGCCTGAAATAACGTAGCCCAGATTCAACAGTACCTCGGCAATGCCGGACATGCCTGAGCCGCCAATGCCAACGAAGTGAATGTGCTTGATCGCGTGCTTCATGACGTGGTCCGCCCGCCTGCCAGGCCGTCGCACGCAGCCACGATACGCTGGGTAGCGCCTGTTTTTTCCATTTTTCGTGCGGCAATGGCAGCCGCCATCAACGTTGGGCGGTCAGCTTTCTCCAGCATTCGGGCCAGTCTGTCGGGCGTTAATTTATCCTGCTGAACCAGCCAGCCGCCCCCTTGGTCCACCAGAAAACTGGCGTTCGTGGTCTGGTGGTCATCAACCGCCGACGGGAAAGGGACAAACACAGCCGCTGTGCCGACGGCCGCAATTTCGGTAACGGTGCTGGCACCGGCACGACAGATCACCAGATCCGTGTCGGCCAAGGCCTGCGCCGTGTCGTCGATGAATGGCGTGAGATGGGCCTGCACTCCAGCGGCTGCGTAGTTGGCGCGCAGTTCGTCGATCTGCTTTTGTCCGCTTTGATGAATGACCATGGGCCGCTGTGCCTCGGGGATCAGGGCCAGCGCGCGCGGAACCACGTCATTCAGCGCCTTGGCACCCAGGCTGCCCCCCAGCACCAGAATGCGCAGAGGCCCGCGGCGCATTGCGTAGCGGGTGGCAGGTTCGGGTCGGCCCAAAAACTCCGCACGCAACGGGTTACCTATCCAGCGTGCTCTTTTAATCACATCCGGGAACGCGGTATAGGCCTTGGCGGCAACGCGTGCAAGCCATTTGTTGGCCATGCCTGCCACCGAATTTTGCTCATGCACGATGAGTGGCTTGCCCAACACGGCACACATCATGCCGGCTGGCACAGTGATGTAGCCTCCCAGACCCAGGACTACGTCGGGCTTGACGCGGCGCACCACGACCGCGCTTTGCCAGCAGGCCCGCAACAGTCGCCATGGCAGCATGGCCAAAGTCATCAATCCTTTGCCTCGCACGCCTGAAAAATCCACGACTTCATAGGCAAACCCGAGTGGCGGTATCAACCGACTCTCCATACTGGGCGCAGGGCCGCCCAGCCAGTGCACCCGCCAGCCTGCATCACGCAGCGCCTGCGCGACCGCCAGACCCGGAAAAATGTGACCACCGGTACCACCTGCCATGACCAGTGCGGTTTTATTGGCCCGCACCCTTGTCACTTCATTTGCGACACTGTCGCCCAAGGAGGCTGAGCCTTGCGTGGGACGGCCCGACGCTACCGCAGCACTGATGGGACTCATAACCGCCCTCCCTGCATGAGTTGTCGGCTCTCATAGTCAATGCGCAGCACCACGGCAATCGCCACGAGGTTGACCAGAATGGCAGAGCCGCCAAAACTCATCAAAGGCAGGGTCAGCCCCTTGGTGGGCAGGGCCCCCAGGTTCACGCCCATGTTGATGAAGGCCTGAAATCCCATCCAGATGCCCACACCCTGCGCCACCAGGCCTGCAAACACGCGGTCCAGCGCAATGGCCTGGCGGCCGATGTGCATCATGCGCCGGGTCATCCAGAAGAACAGGCCAATCACGCAGACCACGCCCACCAACCCGAATTCCTCGCCAATCACGGCCAGCAGAAAATCGGTGTGGGCCTCGGGCAACCAATGCAGCTTCTCAATGCTGCCCCCAAGACCCACACCAAAAATTTCACCCCGACCAATCGCAATCAGCGAGTGGGTGAGCTGATAACCCTTGCCCAACGCGTGTTCTTCTGTCCACGGATTGAGGTAGGCAAAAATGCGTTCGCGGCGAAACTCGCTGAATGCAATCATCATGCTGAAGGCCACCAACAAAATAGCGGCAATCAAGAAGAACATGCGGGCGTTCACGCCACCCAAAAACAAAATGCCCATGGCAATCACGGCAATCACCATGAAAGCACCCATGTCGGGCTCTGCCAGGAGGAGCAGACCCACAATGGCAACCGCAGCCCCCATGGGCATGACAGCGCGAAAGAACCGTTCTTTCACTTCCATCTTGCGCACCATGTAATCAGCGGCATACAGCAGCACGGCAAATTTGGCGAGTTCGGACGGCTGAAAGCCGGTAATACCCAACGGGATCCAGCGCTTGGCACCATTCACGCCCTTGCCCACATGGGGGATCAAAACCACGATAAGCAGCACCAGCGAAACGACGAACAACCATGGCGCAAGCTTCTCCCAGGTGGCCACTGGGGTCTGAAACGCGATCAGTGCAGCCACAAAGGCCACCACCACCGAGATGGCGTGGCGCGTGAGGAAATGGGTGGGCGTGTAGCGGGCAAATTTTGGGTTGTCGGGCATGGCAATGGAGGCGGAATACACCATCACCAGGCCCCAGGCCAGTAACGCCACAGTGACCCAGACAAGCGCCTGATCAAAACTTGCCACACGGCTTGGGGCGCTGCTAGAGCCGGAGAAAGGCTGCGTCATGGAGCTCACGCGGCACTCTCCAGGGAGATTCCGGCAGCGTCAGCAACCGCAACAACGGCAGCACGGAACACCGCGGCTCGGTGCGGATAGTTGTCAAACATGTCAAAGCTGGCGCAGGCGGGGGACATCAACACGGCGTCGCCGGGTTGGGCTTGCTGGCTCGCCTGCTCGACCGCCTGGTGCATGGTGCTGGCCTTCAGCAGGGGCACACCCGTTGACGCCAATGCAGCATGAATCAGCGGACCATCACGCCCGATCAGAATGACTGCCCTGGCAAACCGGGCTACGGGTGCGGCCAACGGAGAGAAGTCTTGCCCTTTGCCATCACCCCCCAGAATGACAACGACTTTTCTATCCGCCCCAAGGCCATTGAGCGCCGCCACGGAAGCACCTACATTGGTGCCCTTGCTGTCATCAAAATACTCGATCTCATTGATGATGCCAACCGGCTCCACACGGTGCGGCTCGCCCCGGTATTCGCGCAGGCCAAACAAAATGGGGGCCAGACTGCACCCGGCAGACGCAGCGAGGGCCAATGCTGCCAGGGCGTTCACTGCGTTGTGCCGCCCGCGAATGCGCAGTGCGTCCGCCGGCATGAGGCGCTGAATATGCAGTTCTTCAACAGCCTCGTTGCGCTTGCGCTTTGTGTCATCGCCCTCCATGGCGCGCACCAGCCACACCATGCCATTGATTTCTTCAATTCCGAAGTCGCCTGGGCGCTGGGGCATGTCACCGCCAAAGGTAACGTACTCGCGTTGAGGCACACGGTCCTTCACACGACCCACGGTGGAGACGGCGGGCAGCATGGCCATGACCAGCGGGTCTTCGCGGTTGAGAAGCATCAGCGCGTGCTGACCGAAGACGTTGGCCTTGGCTTGCGCGTACGCTTGCAAGGAACCATGCCAGTCCAGATGGTCCTGTGTGATGTTGAGCACCGTCGCAGCCGTGGGCTCGAAGCCTTCACTGCCATCAAGCTGAAAGCTCGACAGCTCGATCACCCACACTTCGGGCAAGGTGTCGGCCTCGAGATGCTGCGTCAGGGTGTCGAGTAGCGTGGGGCCAATGTTGCCCGCGACCGCCACTGTTTTGCCCGCACGCGCAATCAGTTGCCCAGTGAGCGACGTCACCGTGGTCTTGCCATTGGTGCCGGTGACGGCCAGCACGGCAGGCGCGTAACCGCGCGAAGTCTTCAAATCTGCCAGCGCTTCGTAAAACAAACTTAATTCACCTTCAACCCTCGTGGAATCGGCTTTGGCAGCTATTAAAACAGGAGCAATCGAAGCGGGCGTCAAGCCGGGGCTTTTAAATACGGCGACGACGGGTTGCCCCTCCAACAACGCGCCATCCAGTGCGCCACACACAAACGTTGCCTGGGGCGCATCTCGGCGCAGGGCCTCCAGTTGGGGTGGGCACTCACGCGTGTCAGCCACGGTTACCCGGGCACCGCTGCGGGTGCACCAGCGCGCCATCGCCAGGCCGGATTCACCCAGACCCAGAATGAGAACGTGCTGGTCTTGCAGGTACGTCATTCCACGCGACCCCCTACATAAACCAACGCCCCTAAACAGAGAACCTGAACGCGACCGGAATCGGAAACACCGTGGAACCGGCTTTGCCGGGCCACAGGTGTTGCCCCCTGCAAGGGGGAAAGCGAAGCGACACGTAGTGCGCGAAGCCGGGGGGTGTTTGTCATACCTACCGCAGCTTCAAGGTTGACAGGCCCACCAGGCACAACAGCATGGTGATGATCCAGAACCGCACCACAACCTGCGTTTCCTTCCAGCCACTTTTCTCGAAGTGGTGGTGCAGGGGTGCCATCTTCAAAATACGGCGGCCCTCGCCATATTTTTTCTTGGTGTATTTGAACCAGGTCACTTGCAACATGACTGACAGCGCCTCCACCACAAAGATGCCGCCCATGATGGCCAGCACAATTTCCTGACGCACGATGACGGCAATGGTGCCCAATGCGCCACCCAGCGCCAGCGCACCCACGTCGCCCATGAACACTTGTGCCGGGTGGGTGTTGAACCACAAAAATGCCAGCCCGGCGCCGGCCATGGCCGAGCAGAAAATCAGTAGCTCCCCCGCCCCGGGAATGTGGGGGAAGAACAGGTACTTGGAGTAAACCGAGCTGCCAGTCACGTACGCAAAAACGCCCAGCGCCGACCCCACCATCACCACGGGCATGATGGCCAGTCCGTCCAGGCCATCGGTCAGGTTGACAGCGTTACTGGATCCGACGATGACCAGGTAGGTCAGCACCACAAAACCGAGTACGCCCAGCGGGTAACTGACCTCCTTGAAAAAGGGCAACAGCAATCCCGCCTTGGGCGGTAAATTCAAGTCAAAGCCCGACTGCACCCATTTGAAAAACAGCTCCAGCACTCTCAGGTTGGAGTTCTCAGAGATGCTGAACACCAGGTACAGCGCAGCCAGCAGGCCAATAACCGACTGCCAGAAATATTTCTCGCGGGACCGCATTCCCTCAGGGTCTTTGTTGACCACCTTGCGCCAGTCGTCAACCCAGCCAATTGCACCAAAGCCCAGCGTGACCAGCAGCACAATCCAGACAAACCGGTTGGTCAGATCAAACCACAGGAGCGTGGACACAGCAATGCACAGCAGAATCAGCACGCCGCCCATGGTGGGCGTGCCGCTCTTGCTCAGGTGGCTTTCCATACCGTAGCCGCGCACGGGCTGGCCAATCTTGAGGCTGGCAAGGCGGCGAATTACCCAGGGGCCAGCAGCCAGCCCCATCAACAGAGCGGTGAGTGCCGCCATCACGGCGCGAAACGTCAGGTACTGAAAGACCCGGAAAACGCCGAATTCGGGTGACAAGGTTTGAAGCCACTGGGCGAGGCTTAATAGCATTGCGAATCCCCGTAGGTAGTCAGACTAAGCAGCATGTGTAACGTCCCCTGCGTTTGCGTTGACATGCGACTCTGCAGCGCTCACTCGCCCTTGTTGCTGCGCATACGCGCTAATGGCCTCAACGACCCGTTCCATCTTCATAAACCTCGACCCTTTGACCAACACGCTGCTGTGGCGCGGCAGGGTATTCAGAACGGCTTCTTGCAAAGCATCCATGCTGCTGAAATGTTGCCCCTCCCCAAAATGGATGCTGGTCGCGGCGCACAGGTCGCCCAACGTGAGTAATGTGTCTATGCCTAGCGCTCTGGCGTAGTCTCCCGCTTCGGCGTGAAACTGCGGTCCCTCGTCACCCACTTCGCCCATGTCGCCCAACACCAGCAGACGCGGGCCTGGCAAACCGGCCAGCACGTCAATGGCGGCACGCACCGAGTCCGGGTTGGCGTTATAGGTGTCGTCCACCAGCGTGTACGCACGCCCACCAAGCACGCCAGACAGCGCGCGTGAGCGACCTTTGACCGGCTCGAACAGCGCGAGCCCGCGTGCAATCGGCTCAAGCGGTACACCTGCAGCCAGCGCGCACGCAATCGCTGCCAGCGCGTTCTTCACGTTGTGCAGGCCGGCGACTTGCAACTGAAAGAGCAGCGCGCCGGCCGGTGTATCCGCACGGACGTGCCAGGCACCTTGTGCCCACGAAGGCTTGGTACAGGTGATGTCAGCCGCCACCTCGTCATCGACTTCTCCGATCCGGCCCTCATCGGCCATCATGGAAAAGGTCAGCTGCGGTCTTTGGCCGGCAAGGCCGTGCCACATGGAAGTAAACGAATCACCATGCGGAAACACCGCCACACCATTTGGCGCCAGTGCGTCAATCACCGAGCCGTTTTCGCGGGCCACCGCGTCAACGGTGGACATGAACTCCAGATGCTCGCGCTGTGCGTTGTTCACCAGCGCCACACCAGGCCGTGCCATAGCCGCCAGCAACGTAATTTCACCAGGGTGGTTCATGCCCATTTCAACAACGGCGACCTTGTGGTTCTCGCGAAGCCGCAACAGGGTCAGCGGCACGCCAATATCGTTGTTGAAATTACCTTGTGTGGCCAGCATGGCATGAGGTTGCCAGGCGCGCAGGATGGACGCAATCATTTGCGTCACAGTGGTCTTGCCATTGCTGCCGGTGACTGCGATCAGGGGCAGTTGAAACTGTGCACGCCAGCCTGCAGCCATTGCGCCCAGGGCCTGCTTTGCATCTGGCACGACCAGCCCGGGCAGGCCGGAGGCCTTTAACTTGTCAGCCGAATGGCACAAAGCCGCTACGGCACCTCTGGCGCGTGCCTCGGCCAGGAAGTCATCCCCATCAAAGCGATCACCCTTGAGTGCCACAAACAGGTCACCCGGCTCAATGGTTCGGGTGTCGGTGTGTACCCGCTGGATTGTTGTCCCGCCATCACCCAGAAGCTGCCCCAGGGGGATCCACTGCCGGGTCTGTTGCAACGTCATCATCATGGCGCTCATGATGCGGCTCTCACCGCAGCTTGGGAGATGCCATTTGCAGCCTGCCACGCCTGCAGGGCCTGACCCACCTGAGCCCGGTCAGAAAATGGCAGTTTGACCCCCGAAATCTCCTGGTAGTCTTCGTGCCCTTTGCCCGCCACCAGCACGACATCATGCATACCGGCCTGAGCCAGCGCCTGGGCAATAGCCTGCGCGCGATCTGATTGGACTTCCACCCCGCCGTGACCGGCCAGGCCCAACAAGATCTGGCTGATGATGGCCTGCGGCTTTTCACTGCGCGGGTTGTCGCTGGTCACGACAATGCGATCAGAATGCTGGGCAGCCATCGCTCCCATCAGGGGTCGCTTGACTGCGTCGCGGTCGCCACCACACCCGAACACGCACCATAACTGGCCGCGCCGTTGCTGAGTCAACGGACGCAATGCCAGCAGCGCGTGGCTCAACGCGTCGGGCGTGTGGGCGTAATCCACGGCCACCAGCGGCTGCCCTGTGCCGCCCATGCATTCCATGCGCCCAGGCACCGGTTGCAGAGTGCGACATGTCTCAACGCAGGCCGACAGTGGCACGCCCAGCGAGCGCATCGCGCCGATAACCCCCAACAGGTTGGCCACGTTATATTGGCCAATCAAATGCGTGGCAAGCGCGTGACACTTTTCGCCAGAGGCTGTGTTCTCCACCACCACGAAGTGCAGCCCCGCATCGCCATAGGTAATATCGCGGGCTTGCAGCCGGGCCGGACCTTTGCATGACACGGTCCAGACATCCAGCGCCTGCCGGTCTTTGTCTGCGTGCAGTGAAGCAGCAAGTTCACGGCCTTTGGCATCATCGACATTGATGACCGCAGACCGAAGGCCGGTCCATTGAAACAGCGAAGCCTTGGCATCCCAGTAGGCTTGCATGGACCCGTGGTAGTCCAGATGATCTTGCGTGAAGTTGGTGAACACAGCCGTGTGAATATGGGTGCCGTCCAGCCGGCGCTCTTCAATGCCGATGGACGACGCCTCAACGGCACAGGCCCGAATACCCCCGTCTACAAAGTCGCGAAAGGCCTGCTGCAGGATGACCGGATCCGGCGTGGTCAGTCCGTTGGCCACCCCATCAAAAGCCGATTCAGCGCCCGACTGCAGTTTCTGCGGGCGACCAACACCTAAAGTACCAATAAGCCCACATGGAATATCACTAGTTTGCTTCAAATTTGATAGCGAATGCGCCAGCCACCAGGCGGTGGACGTTTTGCCATTGGTGCCGGTAATGGCAATCACATCGAGCTGTCGCGAAGGTTGCTCGAAATATGCGGCGGCAATCGGGCCAGTGGCGGCCTTCAGTTGGGGGTACGCGGCAATCGCAGCCTCACTGAAGGCATAGGCTTCCACCCCGGTTTGCTCTATGAGGCAGGCATTGGCACCGTTTTGCAGAGCGGCACTCACGAACTGGCGACCATCAGTTGACGCGCCGGGCCAGGCGATGAAGCCATCTCCAGTGCGCACTTTTCGGCTGTCAGTTTGCAGGGCAGCGGTAACGCGACTACGCAGCCACTGGGCTGCCTCGGCAGGTGTGTTGAGTATTTGCAGGGCGGTCGCCATCAGAAACTCTCCTCCACCGCTGCCACGATTTGCGGCTTCACTGCCATGTCGGGCTGCACGCCCATCATGCGCAGTGTTTGCTGCACCACTTCGCTGAACACAGGCGCGGCCACGGCACCGCCGTAATACTGCCCGGCGCTAGGCTCATCAATCATCACCGCCACAATAATGCGTGGCTTCTCTATGGGCGCCATCCCCACAAACCAGCCCCTGTATTTGCGGTTCTTGTCGGTACCATAGCCTTTGCCAATTTGCTTGTAGGCGGTACCGGATTTACCGCCGACCGAGTAGCCGATGGTCTGTGCCTTTTGACCTGTCCCGCCGGGGCCTGCGGCCATCTGCAACATTTTGCGCACCTGGCCTGCTGTTCGCTCCGATAGCACCGGCACACCCACGGCGGGCTGGTCTGTCTTGAGCATGGTGACCGGAATGATCTGTCCATCGTGCGAGAACACGGTGTAGGAGCGTGCCATCTGAAACAACGAAGCAGACAACCCATAGCCATAGGACATGGTGGCCTGTTCAATCGGGCGCCATGTCTTGTGGGGTCGAAGTTTGCCCGACACCGCACCGGGGAAGCTGATTTGGGGCTTTTGCCCGAAACCGGCTTGGGAATAAAGCTCCCACATTTCGCGCGCCGGCATCTGCATGGCAATCTTGGTCGTGCCAATGTTGCTGGATTTCTGGATCACGCCCTCTACGGTCAGAACGCCGTTTGCGTGCGAGTCTGAAATGGTCGAGCCTGTCACGTTGTACTTTCCGCCACCTGTGTCAATCAGGGTCTGGGGTGTGATGCGACCGGTTTCCAGCCCCAAACCCACAGTGAATGGCTTCATCACCGAGCCCGGCTCGAAAGTGTCTGTCAGTGCGCGGTTACGCAACTGCTCGCCGCTCAAGTTACGCCGTTTATCGGGCGTGTAGCTGGGGTAATTGGCCAGTGCCAGCACTTCGCCAGTGATGGCATCCAGCACCACCACACTGCCAGCGCGCGCCTTGTGGACCGTGACGGCATCGCGCAGCTTTTGGTAGGCAAAGAACTGCACCTTGCTGTCTATGCTGAGTTGCAGATCGCGCCCATCAGCGGGAGGCGTGGTCTCGCCTACGGATTCCACCACGCGGCCCAATCGGTCTTTGATGACCCGGCGGGAACCGGCACGTCCACCCAGCTCTTTGTTGAAAGCCAGCTCCACGCCCTCCTGGCCACTGTCTTCCACATTGGTAAATCCAACCACATGGGCGGCTGCCTCGCCCTCGGGGTACTGGCGCTTGTATTCCTTGCGCTGGTAAATGCCCTTCAGCGCCAATCCCGCAATCTGCTTGGCTACGCCATCGTCGACCTGGCGCTTGAGCCATACAAAGGTCTTGTCGTCATCGGCCAGTTTCTTGTTGAGGTCGGCCACCGGCATTTCAAGCAGCTTGGCAAGTTGCAAGGCCTGTTTTGAGTCCAGATCCACGTCTTCAGGAATAGCCCAGATGCTGGGGGCTGGCACGCTGGAGGCCAAAATCAGGCCATTGCGGTCAAGAATGCGCCCGCGGTTGGCAGGCAGTTCCAACGTGCGGGCAAAGCGGACTTCACCCTGCTTCTGGTAGAAGTCATTGGACAGTACCTGGATGTACGCGGCACGCACTGCCAGCCCCACAAAGCCCAGGGCAACGGCAGCCACGATGAGTTTGCTACGCCACACGGGAGTGCGGCTGGCCAACAGCGGGCTGGACGTATAGGCGATGCTGCGGCTCATGGCTTGCCCTCAGCCGAATACGTGACGTACTGGGTAATAGCCGGTGTAGCCGAACGCATCTGCAATTGTTCTTTTGCCAGTTTTTCGACCCTCAGCGGCGTAGCCTGTGCGCGCTTCTCTACTTGCAGGCGTTCTTTGTCTGCTTCGATTTTCCGGGCATCGGAAACGGCTTTGTCGATGGCAGAGAAAAGCCTGCGCGACTCGTACTGCACGCTCACAAGGTACAACGCACTGGCGATTACCGCCAGCAGCAAGACAAGATTTAACCTCGTCATGAAAATATGGCCCCCACGCTTGTCGCTTCGCGTACTGCGCTGCCCCCCCAGGGGGTACCCGCTGCTTGGGACGGCCCGGCGCTCACGCTTGAGTCCTCTGCGCCACACGCATCACAGCGCTACGCGAACGGGCATTGCCAGCAACTTCAGCAGCGCTGGGTTTGACGCGGCCCAGGGCCCTCAGTTTCATCACTTTGGGCGCTGCAAACGGTGCACGGCGGTCATACTCATCGCGCGAATGCTTGGCGATGAATTGCTTGACAATGCGGTCTTCCAGTGAATGGAAACTGATCACGACGAGTCGGCCTCCGGGTTTCAACACAGTCAGGCTGGCCTCTAACGCCTGTTGCAGCTCTTCAAGCTCGGCGTTGATGAAAATCCGAAGAGCCTGAAATGTGCGCGTTGCAGGGTTCTGGCCCGACTCGCGGGTTTTGACCGTGTCAGCCACGAGCTTGGCCAGCTCGGTGGTGGTTGAAATTGGGCCCCGTTCCTGTCGGCGAGCAACAATCGCCTTTGCAATGGGGCCAGCAAACCGTTCTTCACCGTAGTCACGTATCACCTCCGCTATTTTGTCTGCCTCTGCCGTGGCCAGCCACTGCGCCACGCTCTGGCCACGGGTCGTGTCCATGCGCATGTCCAGCGGGCCCTCGAACCTGAAACTGAAACCCCGCACGGGGTTGTCGATCTGGGGCGAGCTGATGCCCAGGTCCATCAAGATGCCATCGGCATGGACAGCGCCCAGTTGCCCGAGCTGGTTGAAGCCTTCGTGGCGAATCGAAAAACGGGCGTCGATGATTTGCGCCGCTGCCGCGATGGCTTCGGGGTCTTTGTCGAAAGCAATCAACCGCCCCTGTGCCGACAGCTTCGACAGAAGAAGCCGCGAGTGCCCACCCCGCCCAAACGTGGCATCCACGAAAGTGCCCGGCACAGGAACTGCGTCGTCGCTGGGGAAATCCGGATTGTTGAGGAGCGCTTCGATTGCTTCGTTCAACAAGACGGTGGTATGTTGCCATGAGGTGTCCACCGCCTGCCTTCAGAAAGAAAAGTCTTTGAAGACATCTGGCATATCACCCTGCATGGCTTTCGCCTCGTGCGCTTCGTAGGTGGCCTTGTCCCACAACTCGAAGTGATTGCCCATGCCCAGCAGCATGGTGTCTTTGGCAATACCAGCCGCCTCGCGCAACTCGGGTGATACCAGCACGCGACCCGTGGCATCCATATCCACGTCCATGGCGTTGCCAAGGAAGATGCGCTTCCACCATTGAGCGGACATGGGCAGTGCCGCAATGCGCTCGCGAAACTTCTCCCATTCCGGGCGCGGGAAAATCATCAGGCAGCCATGGGGGTGCTTGGTCATGGTGAGCTGACCCGATGCAGTCGCCGCGAGCACGTCACGATACCGGGTCGGCACCGACAACCGCCCCTTGGCATCCAGACTCAATGACGAAGCCCCTTGAAACACGACAGAACACCCTCTTTAGATCTGAAAGCAAAAAATGGAAGTGTTTCGGCACTTTTCACCACTTAATTGCACTTTTTTGCACTGTATCAGCAAATCAGGGAGATGCAAGAGAGCTTGCCAGAATTTTTACCAATGAAATCAAGGACTTAGAACCGATTTTACAGGTCGTTTGCCCATAAAAATCGTTCTAAATTAAGCACTTAGCGCATCATCTGAAAGTGATGCTTGAATCTTGAGAGGTTGTTACAGGATGTACCGTGACAAATCTTCGTTGCGACTCAACTCGCCCAGCCGCCCATCCACATAAGCCGCATTCACCATGATGGTCTGGCCACCGAGGTTGACAGCATTAAAACTGACTTCATCCAACAGTCGCTCCATCACCGTGGAAAGCCGCCGCGCGCCAATGTTCTCGGTGCGCTCGTTGACATCATAGGCAATGTGCGCCAGCCGGGTAATGCCATCCGCGGAAAACTCCACCACGACATTTTCAGTGGCAAGCAGCGCCTGATATTGCTTAACCAATGACGCGTGCGTTTGAGTGAGGATGGCTTCAAAGTCCTGTACGGAGAGCGATTGCAGCTCTACCCGAATTGGAAAGCGCCCTTGCAACTCGGGGATCAAATCACTGGGTTTGCTCAAATGAAACGCACCCGAGGCGATGAAAAGGATGTGATCGGTCTTGACCATGCCGTACTTGGTGGACACCGTGGTGCCCTCCACCAGCGGCAGCAGGTCGCGCTGCACACCCTGTCGCGACACTTCGGCACCGCTGCCCTCGCTGCGGGAAGTGACTTTGTCGATCTCGTCAATGAACACAATGCCGTTTTGCTCCAGCATATGCAGTGCCTGGGTCTTGATCTCTTCTTCATTTACCAGCTTGGCAGCCTCTTCGTCCACAGCAAGTTTCAGCGCTTCGCTGATTTTGAGTTTGCGCGTCTGGCGTTTTTGCTGGCCCATCTGGCCGAACATGCCTCGCAGCTGCTCGGTCATTTCTTCCATGCCGGCAGGTCCCATGATTTCAAGCTGGGGCGACGACTGAGCCAGGTCCATCTCAATCTCGCGGTCAGCCAACTGGCCTTCGCGCAGCTTCTTGCGAAAGGTCTGGCGGGCATTGCTTTCGGGTGCCTTTTCGGGTTCTTTTTCGGAGGCATCTCCGGTGGGGAACACAGATAAATCACCACGCGCCTTGGGTACCAGAATGTCGAGAATGCGCTCTTCGGCAGCGTCCTGCGCCCGCTCGCGAACCTTCTTCATCTCGGCGACACGGGTCTGCTTGACAGCCACATCGGCCAGGTCACGGATGATGGCATCGACATCTTTGCCCACGTAGCCTACTTCCGTGAACTTGGTCGCTTCCACCTTGATGAATGGTGCATCAGCCAGGCGCGCCAGGCGCCTTGCAATTTCGGTTTTTCCAACGCCCGTGGGGCCAATCATCAAAATGTTTTTGGGGGTGATTTCGGTGCGCAAGCCCGGCTCCACCTGCTGCCTGCGCCAGCGATTTCTCAACGCGATGGCCACAGCGCGTTTGGCCTGGCTTTGCCCGACGATGTGTTTGTCCAACTCGCCAACGATTTCTTGCGGGGTCATGGAAGACATCAATTTATTCCAGCGTCTCTAGGGTATGGTTCATGTTGGTGTAGATGCACAGCTCACCCGCGATTTCCAGCGATTTTTTGACGATGTCCCGCGCTGACAAATCAGTGTGCTCCAGCAAGGCTATAGCCGCTGCCTGCGCGTAGGCTCCGCCCGAGCCAATCGTCACAATGCCTTTTTCGGGCTCGAGCACATCGCCATTGCCGGTGATGATGAGCGAGGCCTCTTTGTCGGCAACGGCCAGCATCGCTTCCAGGCGGCGCAACACGCGGTCAGTACGCCAGTCTTTGGTCAGCTCAATGGCAGCTCGCACCAGGTGACCCTGATGTTTCTCCAGCTTGGCTTCAAACCGCTCGAACAGGGTGAAGGCATCGGCCGTGGCGCCCGCAAATCCGGCCAGCACTTTGCCGTGGTAAAGCTTGCGCACTTTGCGCGCTGTGCCCTTGACCACGATATTACCCAGCGTGACCTGCCCATCGCCACCAATGGCGACCTGGTCGCCCTGAGGGGTCTTGCGGCGCACGCTGATGATGGTGGTTCCGTGAAATTGTTCCATGTGAGTGTCAAATCGGGGCATCAGGCTTGAATGCAAGCCTGATTTGTATTGCTGGAAGGGATGGCTTGCGACCGGCCCGGGGCCTAGTTGGAACGAAGCACAACACGCGCGTGCTCATTGATCCCGATAACATTGAAAAATGCGGCCACCAGGCGATGAACATCCCTGAACTGGACATGGCAACCCTCGGTTTCGCGGTTTGCAACCCAGTTCAAGATGCTTCCGGCGGCAGAAAAGTCGACCCGAATCAGATTGGCGCACGAGATAACCAGGCGCTCCGTACCCTGACGTCCAGCCTCAAGCCGCCGCAGAGCCTCTGCTGCATCGCCCACAATTTCACCGGCAAGTTCGACCACCACAGCAGGAATGGCGTCCAGCCCGATGGGCAGGGTCAACGCATTGGACGCTTCCATACTGGCCCATTTCGATGAAGATGCGCCCGATGGTTCCCCAGTGCCATTGCCCGGCAACGCCCGCGCCTCTTGGACGTATTCACAGCGTGCGTCCTGCCAGGACGGCGGAGACACTTCATAGGTGACGCAGTAGTCAAGAGCCACCAGTTCAAATTCATCCTGGAGACGCATGATCCGCAAGGCATCCATGCGCAACCGCCACCAGGCGGTGCTCACATCCTTGTCACTCGACGGCGTGGAAGCCCGCAGGATTTTTTCCAGCGTTTCAGCGCCGCTGAAACGCAAACGCACCCGCTGGGCACACCAACTCGCAAATAATTGAGCCAGCAGGTCAAGCGCATCCGGCCTGATGGATTCGAGCCGACCCCAACCCAGATACCAGGGCAAATGGGCATTTGCCAAGGCCTTGTGAAGCACGCCCATGGACAACACATCCAACTCGGGTGGACACTCCCAAATGGGGGTTTCTGGAAGTGGTTCAGCGGCCGTTTTTTCAACCTCTGCGTCACCCTGCAGTCCGAGCTGCTCTCGCATGGAAAACCAGGCCGGTGCTGACCTGCCAAAACGCTCTGCGAAATCAATGGCTACGCTGTCAAAGCGTGTCTGCTGGCCGGTTGCACGGTAAAAATCAAACAGGGCTGACGTCCATATTTCAGCCGAGTCTGCATGCACATTGCTGCCGCTTAATGCGTCAAGCAAACCGGTTTCAGCGCCCGCATCGTCGCCATTGGCAAACCGGATGGCAGCCTCCTCAAGGTCCGGGTCAGTCGCGTCGTCGCTCAACTCCACAGCAAACAGCTTGGATGTTGAGAAGCCGGAACCGCTGAGGTCGTAGGTCCTGGCCGATGCCGCGGGACCGGCGGGCTTCAGGCTATTCGCGTCTGCGGGTCCATTCGATCCCATTTGGGTCGTCGCAAAATCCGATGCATGAGGAATACTCATTTGCGACGGCAACTCCGACGGTTGCGTCAATGCAAAACCGGTATTCGTTTCACCGGCGACAGAGGCTGGCCGCGAAGGGTTGTCAGGGCCAGCATCCCCCGTTTTGGATGCCATGGGGAAGTTTGCAGCGCCCTCAGCGCTTTCAACCTGTTTGCCCTTCCACCACTGCTTGGACATCTGGGCTTCGATTTCGTCAATCTTCTTGAGTGTGACGGCGCGCTCATCCGGGTTGGACGGGATGCTGCTCTGGAAAAACGAAGGGCGGCCTGCGGCATCAAGACTGACCGATGGATCGCGGTTGCGCAACTTGCGCAATTGATCGAACTCCCGCTTTCGCACAAAGTCGTTTTGACGCTTGCGCTCGATCATCTCCTTGAGCGCCTGCTTGCTGTAACCGCTGTCAGGCTCCGGTTCCTGGGAGTCCAGGTCAGACCAGTTCGTCGTCGGGTTGCGAACGAACTTGGCCATCTTGGACAGCAAACCGGAGTTATTGTCTTTGAGGGCCATAGGGTGCGGAATTGAGATCGAAATTCGGGTGCAAAGCGCAGGGCTCAGTCACCAAACATCTTCTGCTTGAGTTCTCGGCGCTGTTGCGCTTCCAAGGACAACGTAGCAGTAGGGCGGGCCAACAAACGGCCGACTCCAATAGGCTCTCCGGTTTCGTCACAGTAGCCGTAGTCACCTGCATCAATGCGGTTGATGGATTGCTCAATCTTCTTGAGCAGTTTGCGTTCGCGATCACGGGTGCGCAGCTCCAGAGCATGCTCCTCTTCAATCGTCGCCCGGTCAGCAGGATCAGGTACGACAACCGTGTCTTCACGCAGGTGCTCGGTGGTTTCGCCGGCGCTGTTCAGGATGTCTTGCTTGAGCACCGACAGCTTCAGGCGAAATACCGCCATCTGTGTGTCATTCATGTACTCGGTATCGGGCATGGCCATCAATTCAGCATCGGTCAGTTGCTCAACGGGCTTGGTTTTCCAGTTGTTGGCGAGTTTGGGGTCTTTCTTGGCAGCAGACGGGAGCGGAGGAACAATCAGGGGCAATGACATGGTTTGGGTGTAGCTGGCTTTGGCAGCGGTTGACGCTACCGATTGAGCCATGGAGGGAACAGTTAGTTGGGCAAGGCGGGATGAGGGACGCCCCGCTTTCACCGGTACAAGCATGGTTACCACGGGCGCGACCACAACCACGGGCGCGACGGCCGGTGCCGCCACGACAGCGACCTTGGGCGGGGCTTTGACGACCGCTGGCGGTGTCTGGGCCTGGGGCTTTGCCACCGGCACTGTTTTGACAACCGCGGCTTTCACGGCTGCAGGTTTTGCTGCTTTCATGGGTGCTTCCTTGACGGATTTACCGACAGCTTTTGTCTCCGGCTTCTTTATTTTTGCATTCACGGTGACTTTCAATGGGGCTTTCAATGGGGCTTTCACAGCCACTTTGACCCCCTTTCCCTTCACGGGAAGGGGTTTGGATGGTTTTTTGACGGGTTTGCTGACGGCTTTAGGCATGGCCTTGGCTACAGGTTTGGGAGACGCTTTGACAGCGGGTTTGGCGGTGGTTTTCACAACAGGCCTGGAGACAGCTTTTTTGACGGGCTTGACCGCAACAACTGCCTTTTTGGGCTTGCTTTGAACTTTGGCAGACAACTTGGTCTTACCGACTGTAGCTTTCACGTCTGTTCTCCTCGCAGAATGGCCCTGCGCATGCAATTCACGGGCGATGTACCCCAAAGCGGTGCCGATCTGGCATCACCACCCCTGGTTATACCCCCAATGTGAGTCATAACCGGCATGCCGAAAAACTCGGTGCAGAGTGTTTACCGGCGCGCGAGTGTACAGGTTTCGACTGACGCGATCGTAAAAGTTGCGAAATCGCGACAAACATGCCACAACCGGTTCGAGGGGACGGCCCAAACAGCCTCTGGCCTAGACCAGACATTGCTCCATGCCCTGAAGGAAGATGTCTTTGGGCAGATCGATCCCGATAAATACCATTTTGTTGGTCCGCTTCTCGTCCGCCCCCCAGGCCGGCCCCAAATCGCTTCCCATGAGCTGGTGAACGCCCTGAAAAATGACTTTACGGTCAGTCCCCTTCATATTGAGCACACCTTTGTAACGCAGCATCTTCGGACCATAAATGTTGACGATGGCGCCAAGGAAGTCTTCCAGCTTGGCCGCGTCAAATGCCTTGTCTGATCTGAAAACGAAACTCTTGACGTCGTCTTCGTGGTGATGGTGATGACCGTGCGTGGCGTGGTCATGGGCGTGAGACGGGTGATCGCAGTGCTCGCCGTGCTCATGGTCAGCATGATCATGTCCGGCGTGGTCATGATCATCGTCCTTGAGGAAGTCGGGATCAATGTCGAGCTTGGCGTTCAGGTTGAAACCGCGCAGATCGAACACCTCTGACAAGGCCACCTCACCGAAATGCACCGCTTTTTGCGGCGCACGCGGATTCATGTGCTTCAGGCGGTGCACCAGTGCATCGACCTCATCCTTGGCGACCAGATCTGTCTTGCTGATAAAGATCTGGTCGGCAAAACCGACCTGCCTGCGCGCTTCCTGGCGGTCATTGAGCTGGCCTGCCGCGTGCTTGGCATCCACCAGCGTCATGATCGAGTCCAGCAGGTAGCTTTCGGCGATTTCGTCATCCATGAAGAAGGTCTGGGCCACCGGGCCAGGGTCGGCCAGGCCAGTGGTTTCGATCACCACACGGTCAAAGTCCAGTTCGCCCTTGCGTTTCTTCTCGGCCAGATCGCGCAGCGCGCCGCGCAGGTCTTCGCGGATGGTGCAGCAGATACAGCCATTGCTCATCTGGATGATCTGCTCTTTGGTCTCGGAGACCAGAATATCGCTGTCAATATTTTCTTCGCCGAACTCATTCTCGATCACAGCGATTTTCTGGCCGTGCGCCTCTTCCAGAATGCGCTTGAGCAGCGTGGTTTTGCCCGAGCCCAGGAAACCGGTCAGGATGGTGGCGGGGATCAAGCTCATGATTTTCAATTCTCGGCAGTTGGGGGGCAGTACGGATTCCAGCAGGTGGGGAGTTTAGCGGTCAATTCAAGCGCCCGTCTTACGCATCACCACTAAACCCTTGAGGTATTCACCTTCCGGGAAGGCAATCGTCATCGGGTGATCCGGCGCGCCGCCCATGCGTTCGCTGATATAGCCATCAACGCCTGCATCAGCACCGGCTGACGCCACGATTTTGTGAAACAGATCTGCGCTGATGCCGCCAGAGCACGAGTAGGTGAACAGCACGCCACCGGGCTCAAGCAACTTGAACGCCAGCCGGTTGATGTCCTTGTAGGCTCTGGCTGCGCGGTCGGCATGGGCCACTGTGGGGGCGAACTTGGGCGGATCCAGCACAACGGCGTCGAAAGTTCGTCCCTCAGTCGCGAACTGGCGCAGTGACGCATTGACGTCCGCATCCATAAAGGTGGCACTGGCCGCGTCAAAGCCGTTCAAGGCGAGGTTGGCTGCCGCTTTTTCAAGGGCCGGGCCAGAAGAGTCAATCGATGTGACATGCCCCGCATGCGCCGCCATACCGGCAGAACGCATGCCAGCCAGCGCCGCCACGGTAAAACCGCCGGTGTAGCAATAGCAATTGAGCACCCGCTGAAACCGAAGACGCTGTGCGTAGTCGGCAAACTTTTTGCGGCTGTCACGCTGATCCAGATAAAAGCCGGTCTTGTGCCCCTCATCGATATTAAGTGCGAGCTTCCAGCCGTGCTCCTTCAATTCCAGTTCAATGGGGCCATCGCCCTTGAGCCAGCCCTTGATCTCGGGCAGGCCTTCCAGCGCGCGACCACTGGCATCCGAGCGCTCGTAAAGTTTGCTCAAGCCCGTGGCCGCCAGCAAGGCATCAGCCAACACAAGCTTCCAGTGCTCAACCCCGGCCGACGTGAACTGGGCCACCAGCGTGTCGCCATAGCGGTCAACGATCAGACCTGGCAAACCGTCGGATTCACCGTGAATCAGCCTCATCGCATCACTTTGTATGTCAAATCGGGATCTTGCCAGCACAGAATCAGCACACTTAGCTATCAAAAACGAAGCGTCTATGCGCTGATCTTCATTGAAACTCCAGACCCTGGCACGAATTTTCGATGCCGGGCTGTAAGCCGCCCAGGCCAGGAACTCGCCCGCATGCGACTCCACCCGAACCGTCTCGCCTGAATCAGCGCTGCCCCGCGCAATGGCCCCATCGAAAATCCAGGGGTGACGACGCTGCAAGGAACGTTCCTTGCCTTCTCGCAGGCGAATAGTTTTCATGGCAGGGATTGTGGGGCAATTCATGCGCAGCACTTCCTCAGGTATTTTCCGTGCCGTATTCAGGTATTTTTTGGATAGGCATGGTCTTCAATCTCCTGTATCGTCACCACCAAACTCCAGGAGATGACGGTAATGAAACTGTCGGATATGCGAATAGGCACTAAATTAATGGCCGGGTTCATCCTGGTATTGCTTTTGGCAACAGCTCAGGGCCTGCTGGGATTGCTCCAGGTCGGCGTGATCAACGACAAGGCGGCCGACATTGCCGACCACTGGTTGCCGAGCGTGCGGCAGACCGGCGCCATCGGAACGCAAGCCAACCGTTTGAGAACCCTGCAGTTCCAGCACGTCCTCACCACAAATGAAGACGCGAAGAAAGCGCTTGAAAAGGAAATGGAAGCCGTGGTGACCTCACTTGGCAAAGACCAGCAAGCCTATGTTGTACTCATTGGCAACCCGCAAGAGCGAAAACTGTACGACGCCTTTAACGGGGAATGGAAGAAGTACCTGACCCAAATGTCAGAGATCATTGCGCTGTCAAGGCAGCGGCGCGAAGAAGAAGCCCAGGATCTGCTCAAAGGCCCGTCGGGGCTGACGTTTGAAGCCTCGGCGAACCATCTGAAAGCGCTAGCGGCAAATTCCCAGGCGGGCGCCCAGCAGGCACGCGCTGAGAGCGCGTCCCTCCACAACAGCGTGAAGTACGGAATTTTGGCGGCGCTTGCAGTGATGATTGTTCTAGGCTTGTCCATTGCCACAGGCTTGAGCCGCGCCATCTCGCGCGGCATCAGCCATGCAGGCAAGGTGGCCGGTCGGGTTGCACAAGGTGACTTGAGTACAGCTATCACCATCACAAGTCGCGATGAAATTGGCCAATTGCTGTCGTCACTCAACCATATGCAGGCATCCCTGTCAAACGTTGTGGCCCGCGTTCGCCAGGGGTCTGAAAGTGTCGCGACGGCGTCCGCAGAAATAGCCAACGGCAACCAGGACCTGTCAAACCGCACCGAAAGCCAGGCCAGCGCGCTGGAGCAAACCACTGCATCCATGGCCGAGTTGGGCTCCACCGTGAAGCAAAATGCCGACAGCGCCGCTCAGGCCAACCAGCTGGCCATCAGCGCGTCCAGCGTCGCCACACTCGGGGGTGAAGTGGTGGCGCAGGTGGTTGACACTATGAAGGGTATCAACGAGTCGTCGCGAAAGATTGCCGACATCATCAGCGTCATTGACGGCATAGCGTTCCAGACCAATATTCTGGCGCTCAATGCCGCGGTGGAGGCCGCCCGAGCCGGCGAGCAGGGACGAGGCTTTGCGGTGGTGGCCAGTGAAGTGCGCAGCCTGGCAGGACGCAGTGCCGGGGCAGCCAAGGAGATTCGCGCCTTGATTGCCGACAGCGTACAACGGGTTGAGCAAGGCACGGCCCAGGTGGATCAGGCCGGCACCACCATGAGCGAAGTGGTCAGCAGCATCCGCCGCGTGACCGACATCATGGCCGAGATCAGTGCTGCCAGCAGCGAGCAGAGCCTGGGCGTGGCACAGGTGGGCGAGGCCGTGCGCCAGATGGACCACACCACCCAACAAAACGCTTCGCTGGTTGAAGAAATGGCAGCTGCGGCGTCAAGCCTGAAGTCGGAGTCGCTGGACCTGGTGAATACCGTGGCGGAGTTCAAGCTCTCGACGGACCACAGCAACACGGACCTGCCCCAGCTTACTTTTCAGAATCGCGCCTGATTTTTGCACGCGGATGCGCCGCATCGTACGCCTTGGCCAGATGCTGAAAATCAAGACGCGTGTAGACCTGTGTGGTGGTGATGTTGGCATGGCCCAGCAGCTCCTGTACAGCGCGCAAATCACTGCTGGATTGCAAGACATGGCTGGCAAATGAATGGCGCAGCATGTGGGGATGAACTGGCGTGGCCAGCCCTGCCTGCAGGCTGCGACGGCGCAGGCGCTGCCAGATGGATTGCGGCGTGAGGCGCGTGCCGTTTCGACCCGTAAATAGAGCGAATTGAGCACCTCCGTCAGTCTGCATACCCGGCGCCACCTGACCTCGCACGGCCAGCCAGCGTTGCAGTGCCTCTGCCGCTTTCGCCCCGACGGGCACGATGCGCTTTTTTGAGCCTTTGCCCAGTACGTGGGCTTCCATGCCGTCCAGGTCGATCCAGCCGCGAGCTAAGCTCGAGGCCGTCACATCCAGCCCGGTCAGTTCGCCCACGCGCAGGCCGCTGCCGTACAGCAACTCCACCATGGCGGCATCACGCGCTTCAAGCCAGGGGTCAGCGGCTTCGTTCTGGAAACTGGCCAGTTGCACTGAGTCATCCACGCTGAGCGCCTTGGGCAGCGGCTTGGTGGCACGCGGCGCCCGCACGTCCTGAACCGGGTTGCTGCTCACCAGACTCTCACGCCCCAGCCACGCGTAAAAACCGCGCCAGCCCGACAGAATGAGTGCAATGCCCCGGCCGCCGCGACCACCACTGTGCATCTGCACCACCCAATGGCGAATATGGTTGTTTTGCACGGCAACCAGTTCGACTTTGGACTTGGCTGCGAATTCGCGCAACTTTTGAAGGTCAAGTGCGTAAAGATCGACGGTGCGCGCCGCCAGGCGCTTTTCGACGCGCACGTGCTCCAGATATTTCTGGACCAGGCCATCGTCGGCGCCCACAACTACCTCAGACGGGACAGCGCCGCGCTGGCGAGTTCACTGATGCGCTCCAGAAAGTCTGTGCCCATGGTGCTGTTGAAGCGCTGGGCATCGGGCGAAGCCAGTACCAGCAGGCCAAACGCAGGCGTGACGCCGCCCGCCGGGCCCATGCGCAGGGGCAACAGGGCCAGAGAAGTGGCGGCCTGCGGGTCGGGCAGCCAGTTGACGGCCTCAAAGCCGGTGTTGACGCCGCAAAATGGCCCCGCGAGTGACGACGCAAATACTTTCGCGTCGTCGCTCACACCTAGCGCAAAGCCTGCCTGTGCAAAGGCGGGCAGCACGTCCCACACCTTGATGCCCACCTGCGGCACCGAAAACTGGTCGCGTATCTCGCTGGAGATCAGCTCAGGCATGGACGCGGCGTCAGAGGTAAGCAGCAGCGTGCGCGTCCAGCGCAGCAACTTGTCCGACAGCATCACGTTGTCGCTGCCGTTACGGATCATGTCCATGATGCGATGCTCGTGCGCCTTGATCTTCTCGCGCAGCATTTCGGCCTGACGTTCTTGCAGGCTAACCGCGCGGTGGCTGTGCGGGCTGGTCAGGTGCACCGCAGCCAGCAACTCGGCATGGCGCTCGAAAAAATCGGGCGTGATGGCCAGGTAGTTGGCAATATCGTCTTCAGTAATGGGATTGGGAAAGGGGCTGGAAGGGTTGTTCATAAGTTGTCAGGGATATCAATCTCGCCTTGAAAAACAATCGTGGCCGGGCCGGTCATCAGCACCGGGGTCTCACCACCGGCCCACTGAATCGTTAGCGGGCCACCCCGCGTTTGTACATCAACCGTCTCGTCGAGCAGCCCCAGTCGGATGCCGCACACCACAGCGGCACAGGCACCGGTGCCGCAGGCCAGCGTTTCGCCCGCGCCGCGCTCGTAGACGCGCAGCCGGATGCGGGTGCGGTCCAACACCTGCATGAAGCCCACGTTAACGCCTTGCGGAAAAGCGGCCAGCGCCTGCACTTGCGGGCCTATTGTGGTCACTGCGGCAGCGTCCACATCATCCACCTGGATCACGGCGTGGGGGTTACCCATTGAGACAACCGCTACAAAAATAGTAGCTAACTGTGTATGTTCTATGGAGGCCAGTGGCCACTTTTGCCATAAACCCTCGGTGACAGGCGTCATTTCAGCGGCATCAAAGGGTATCTGGGCCAGTTCAAACACGGGCGCTTCCATGTCCACGGTGACGCGGCCATCGGGCTGGCGGCGCAGTTCAAGCACCCGGTTCATGGTCTGCACGCGCACCACATCCTTGGGCGTGAGACCCTGCTGGCGCACGTAACTCAGAAAGCAGCGCGCGCCATTGCCGCAATGCTCCACCTCGCCACCGTCGGCGTTGTGGATCACATAAGAAAAGTCAATGCCTTCAGTGGGCGAAGGCCTCACACTGAGAATCTGGTCGGCCCCTATGCCAAAATGCCGGTCACCCAGAAACCGGTATTGGGTGCGGGACAAACCCAGGCGCTCGCGCGTCTCGTCGAGCACGACGAAATCATTGCCCGCGCCCTGCATTTTGGTGAATCGGATTCGCATGGCTGCGATTATCCCCATATCGCTTTATCCTCTGCCCACCTTCTCCCCGATTTCTTTCAAGGAACAACATGCGCATTCCCGACTGGACCCCCGCCCTCAAACCTCAACCGCAGCCGTTGGTAGACGCCATTCTGGCCCGCCGTGGTGGCACGTTTCTGAATCTGGACAAAGCCTTGCTGTGGAGTGAGCCGGTGGCACGCGGCTGGAATGTCTACCTGAAGGCGGTGCGCAGCGAGCTGCCCACCAGCCGCAAGCTGCGCGAGCTGGGCATCTGCACCGTGGCGTTGTTGACTGGCGCGCACTACGAGTACCACCACCATGCGCCCGACTTTCTGGCCGCGGGCGGCACCCAGGCCGAACTGGACGCCCTGAATCAACTTTGCAAACAAAATCCGCGATTGGCCCACGTAGAACCTGCGTTAGGTGCTATGGAAAGCATAGTAGTCCAGTATGCCGCGCAGATGACACTGGATGTGAAAGTAAGCGACGAAGTCTTCGCCGCCCTGCGAGAGCATTTCAACACCACCGAAATTGTGGAGCTCACCAGCGCGATCGCCACCTACAACATGGTCGCGCGGTTTCTGGTGGCACTGGGTGTGACGCCTGAAGCGTAGCGACAATTTAACGCGGCTGACTGCTGAGGCCGACGCGGCGTTCAGCTCCGCGGCTGTCCCCCGGCCTTTGGCCTCCGCCTTGATGCCGCTGCGCTGAATGCCACGCCGACCTCAGCGGGTAACGTGGGTGCCGCAATTTGCCGCCGGGCCGCCCCAAGGCGAATTAGCCCCTCGGGAGGCAGCGCAGCCCACGAAGTGGCAAGCGTGGGGGCAATATTCAATCTGCCTTGATGTTGTTGTCCTTGACCACCTTGCCCCAGATGTCCATCTGCTTCTCGATGAACACACGGGCGACTTCACTGCTGCCACCCATCACGTCAATGCCCTG
>JANPAZ010000077.1:0-1559 GCA_031430225.1 Rhodoferax sp.
GCTGAACGGCTCCCAAAACGACCTGATGGAATGCCGCGAGCATGCTGGCGTACAACACCCCGACCACCAAAGTGATCACCACGGGTGAGTACAGAATCGCGAATCGGTGAACTTGAGCAGACATGGCGTTCTCCTTGTCTACATTCAATCACCGGCGCCCGGTGCCATCTGTGCGACGGGCAACTTAGCCAGCAAAAAAACAAATACCTTCTTGCATTGATATCAAGGGTATCCCCAGGACAGGCATGAGCGCCGTTTTAGCTCAAGTGTTCGCCAGCACACTGACGAAGTGCCGAAGACAACCCACCATGGAGGGAGCCTCATCAAAGCGAATGGGGGTAGGTTATTTTGCTTATGGTTTGATTCACCATGCTGTGCATCACTGGCGCTCTCGAAGCGCCTGGATGCAGCAACGCACGCGTTTGCATGCGATCCACCATCGGTTACCGCATTTCAACTATGGCGTCACCACTTCCTTGTGGGATCACCTTTTTGCCAGCAAAAACGCCTAGCACCGTCACGACTGCTGTGCACCCTGCAGCATCCGCCCCATCATCTCGTGCAACTTGTTGACGGCCTTGAGCGGGCGAACCATCACCTTGAAATGAGTGATCAGGCCCGCCTCGTTCCAGCTAATGATGTCCACACCATTCACCACAACGCCTTCAATCGTGCTCTGGAATTCAAGCACGGCAGACTTGGGCTCATGCCATTCGTTGAGATAGTGAAAACTGTCGTTGTTGAGTACATGCAGCGCAGCGTGCAGGTACTTGAAGGTGATGGCCTTGCCCACCTGAGGCGTGTGCACCACGGGGGACTCGAACACAACCTCATCCGCCAGAATGGCAGACAGCGCGGCGGCTTCCTTGCTCTTCACAATTTCATGCCAGTGACTCATGGTGGTTGAAGTCATTGCAGTTTCTCCGGGTCGGGTTGGGAAAGCATTGATCATACAATTTGGCCCTAGGCCCACATAGAACGTGCATAGTAAGCTATATTTATCATAGCAACTGCAAAACCACACCCGACACAACTCACTGAATGACACCTGAACTGATCATTGCCGGCCACCAGGCCACCATCACACTGCGTCGCCCCGAGCAGGCCAACCGCCTGGGGCCTCAAGACCTGGCTGTGCTGGCCGACCACATCGATCGCGTCAACCAGCAAGACGCGGTGCTGGTGCTGCGCCTGCAGTCCACCGGCAAATATTTTTGCAGCGGCTATGACATCAACCAGATCAGCGAAGCGCGGACGGTGGCGTTTGACGAGCTGGTGAATGCGGTCGAGGACGCGCGGCCGGTCACCATTGCCCAGATTCAAGGCGGCGTGTACGGTGGCGCAACAGACATTGCCCTGGCCTGCGACTTCCGCGTGGGTACACCCGACGTAGACATGTTTATGCCAGCCGCGCGCCTGGGTCTGCATTTCTATCAGCGCGGGCTGGAACGCTATGTGTCTCGCCTGGGGCTGGACACGGCCAAGCGTCTTTTTTTAACAGCCGAGAAAATTGACGCGTCCGAGATGAAATCCTGTGGTTTTTTAACGCACCTGGTCGA
>JANPAZ010000078.1:0-2499 GCA_031430225.1 Rhodoferax sp.
GGCCAGATTCACAAAAATCCGGGGAAGGTAGAACAGGCCGGCAAACCAACTGGCCACAAAAACGATATGAAATGACTTGACCCAAAGCATGGGCGAAGTGTAGCCCCCACGCTCCTCCGCTACACGGGTCGCTGCCCCCCAGGGGGACTAATTTGCCTTGGGGCGGCTCGGCGACAAATTATGCAGCGCGGCCCTGCATGTGTCGAAGCCAAAAAAAACCCCAGCACGAGGGCTGGGGTGGTAAGCCTATTTGCTGTCACACATCAAGGCCCCGCTCAGGGAGGAAAAGCGGGAGGTGGCGAACCACCCAACCTCAATTTAGCAAACTTGCGCGCACGTTTCAAGCCCATGGCATAAATAAATTGGGGCTTGGAGCGACAATGTCTGACCGACCGTCTCCCAACCTGACCATGATCCAACCCGCACCATTCCCATTGGGCCGCCCCCGTCGACTGCGCCGCGACGCGTTCACCCGCAACCTGGTTCGCGAAAACGCACTCACCGCCCATGACCTGATCTACCCGGTATTTGTTGTGGACGGCAAACAACACCGCGAGCGCGTCAACTCAATGCCTGGGGTGGAACGGCTGAGTCTGGACTTGCTGTTACCGGTCGCTGAAGAGTGCGTCAAGCTGGGTATTCCGGTGATGGCCCTGTTTCCGGTGATCGACCCCGCACTGAAAACGCCCGATGGCATCGAGGCCCTGAACCCCGACGGCTTGATCCCACGCGTGGTGCGCGAACTCAAAAAACAATTCCCCGACCTGGGCTTGATGACCGATGTAGCGCTGGACCCCTTCACCAGCCACGGGCAAGACGGCCTGCTGGACCCCAACCCCACCGAGAACAACTACATCCTGAATGACGCCACTGTAGAAGTGCTGGTGAAGCAGGCACTCACACAAGCACAAGCTGGCGTTGATATTGTGGCCCCCAGCGACATGATGGATGGACGCATCGGGGCGATCCGCCGCCATCTGGAGGTCGAAAACCTCATCCACACCCGCATCATGGCCTACAGCGCCAAGTACGCATCGGCGTTTTACGGCCCGTTTCGTGACGCCGTGGGTTCGGCTGCCAATTTGGGCAAGAGCAATAAAAAGGTCTACCAGATGGACCCCGGCAACAGTGATGAAGCCTTGCGAGAGGTCGCGCTGGACATCGCCGAAGGGGCTGACATGGTGATGGTCAAGCCTGGCATGCCCTACCTGGACATCGTGCGTCGGGTGAAAGACGAATTCAAGGTGCCCACGTTTGCCTACCAGGTGAGCGGTGAATACGCCATGCTCAAGGCCGCCGCGCAAAACGGCTGGCTTGACCACGATGCCGTCATGATGGAAAGCCTGCTGGCCTTCAAGCGCGCCGGGGCTGATGGCGTGCTGACTTACTTCGCCCTGGATGCCGCACGATTGCTACAAAAATAGTAGCTAACTACGCTCTATCTTTGTGGGCCTGTGGCCAATTTGACTCATAATTTGCAGCACGTGGCGCAAAAGGGCGCTGCACAGGAGCCCACGCCATGCGAATTTTCAGCATCAGCCCTAACGGCATCAAGGAATCCGCGGACCTGCCCCAGGTGCTACCGGATTCAGGCTACATCTGGATCGCATGCGCCCGCAAGGAATTTGAAACCACGCAAGGCCAGATCCAGGCAGCATTGCAATCCCTGTGCGGCCTGCAATTGGTCGATCTGCATATCTCGGACCTGCTCAACAACCAGTTGCCATCTCACTACGATTTCACCTCTCAGTACGACGTGATGGTGTTCCGGCGTCTGGCCACAGGGCATGGCAAGCCAGAGGTTGCGCCGCCGACGGAAGTTCTGCAAAAGCCCACGCGACGCAGCGGGCCGCCTGTGCTCAAACGCATTGACACCAGCCCGGTAGGGTTTGCGGTGTTTGACCGGGTCTTGCTCACGGTACACCCGGCAGACTGCGCAGTGCGCGACGCGTATGCCGCCAAGCTGCTCAATTCAGCCAACGCCGAGTCACGGGCTGCGGGGGCTCGTCCGCCAACGAGCCCGCCCGATCTGATGCTGCGCATCATCAACCAGATCGTGGACGGCTTTCTGGAGCTGCGCCGCACCCTCACGCACCAGTTGGACCACTGGCAGACCGAGCTGATCAACCCGCGTACACGCTTTAACAACTGGAGCTCGCTGCTGGATACGCGGCTGGCACTTCACAATCTCGATGAGGTCTGTGAAGACCAGCGCGCCGCCGTACAGGACTGGGTGGAAGCGCTTAAAACCTGGCCCGACCCCGACACGCCAGCGGGACAGCGCGAGCGAGATCTTCTGCACGTTCGAAGCCGCGACGTGCTGGAGCACATTGAGCGCGTGGTACATCACGTGCGCCGCCTCGAGCAAAGCGCCGAAACCGCCGTGCAAATTCACTTCAGCGTGCAAGGCAGCCGCACCAATGACATCATGCGCACGCTGACGGTGCTGACCGCCATCTTTTTGCCGCTGAATTTGATCACCGGTTTTTTTGGCATGAA
>JANPAZ010000079.1:0-4040 GCA_031430225.1 Rhodoferax sp.
TGGCTTGTCGTGGACGTGCTGGTCAATGAAAGCGGACTGGCCAAATTGCCTGCAACAAGCGTTCAGTATTGCGAACCGCAACGTCCCAGCACGTTTCTCATTGGCCCCGGTAATCATCGCCGTTGGGAGATATCCATCAACGAAGGTGAAGACCCAAAACGCATGGCGACACCCGATGAAACCTGGAAGCTTTTGGCGCGCTGGCTGAAACCCGAGGATGGCAAACTGTGGAGACAGGCGAGCTACCGGTTCCATGCGCTGGTGGCTGAACGATGGCGCGCGGGTCGCGTGTTTTTGGCAGGCGACGCGGCACACCAGCAACCTCCGTTTTTGGGGCAAGGCATGTGTCAGGGTATTCGCGACGTGACCAGCCTTGCGTGGAGGCTGGGTGCAACACTGCGTGGTGAGGCGCATGAATCCTTGCTGGATAGTTATGGCATCGAACGCAAAGCACATGTGACCGAGCTCACGACGCGGATCAAGGGAATTGGACAGTTGGTGGGAGAACGGGACTTGGCAAAAGCCCGCGCTCGTGATGAACACTTGCTTGCAGAGTGCGGCGGTGTTGTGAAGTCAATGCCGCGGCAGAATGTTCAGCCCGTGCTTGTGCCGGGCCTGCTCTCTGCGCAAAAACACCTGGCTCGTGGAACGATATTTCCGCAACCATGGATATACCGCGCTTCGACTGAAGTTTCCCGGAAGATTGATGAAAGTGTGCGCCTGGATTCAGTCACTGGCACGGGCTGGCGGTTGGTGCTCAATGGCGAGTTGAACAAGGCAGACATGCAATTGACAGGCCCCGCCCAGGATGCTGCAAATTGTCTGGCAGTGACACAGGTGCGCGTGACCAGTGCAAGACAGTCGGGCGCCCATAACGAGGTCGATGGTGTTCTGCGTGACTGGTTCAAATTAAACGACTGCGCCGCTGCGCTGGTTCGGCCCGATCACTACGTTTATGGTGTGGCTCCTTCTGTGGGGGACGTTGCCGAATTGGTACGAGAGGCGGCCGACCAAGCGGGGTATCGCCATATGAGCGAACCTGGGTGAACGCCCAAACTGTATGAAGTAACCCGCCCGAATAACTTAACTGGAGACAAAACATGAAGAGAAGAACCTTTGGTGCTGCAACACTGCTGGCAATGGGCGCAGAGCCTTTCCTGGGCTCACTGGCTCACGCACAAACCTGGCCTGACAAGCCGATCAAATTTGTCCTGTCGCAGCCGCCAGGCTCGGGGCCGGACAACGTCGCCCGCATTCTGGGTGAGCGCTTGTCCCGCGGCCTGGGGCAAGCCATCGTGATTGAGAACAAGCCGGGCGGGCAAAACGTGATTGGTGCACAGGCTGCTGCGCGTTCGGCGCCCGATGGCTATTCGTTTTATTTTGCGACGACTGCAGCCTTGGTGACCAACAGCTATTTGTTCAAGACCATGCCCTACGACCCGCTGAAAGACTTTGTGCCAGTCGCCTTTGTTGCCAGAAGTCCGTTTGCGGTTTTGGTCAAGGCCGAATCACCCATCGTGTCGATGCAAGACCTGGTGGCCCGATCAAAGGCCAAGCCCGGAACGCTTTCAATGGCGAATGAAGGGCCCCGCACGTTTGGCGGCATCATCGCGCGGGTCATCAATGCGCGAACCCAGGCGCAGGCCAATCTCGTGTCCTATGCGTCGGTAGGTGTTTCTGTGCAGGATGTGATTGGAGGACATGCTGACTCGGTCGTGGCCGATCTGGCGTCCACGGCTCAACTGGTTCGTCAGGGTCGACTGAGGCTATTGGCTGTGACGACAGCCAAGCGCGTCGCGGGTTGGGAGCAGGTGCCTGCAATGGCTGAAATCCTGCCTGGTTTCGAGATGATTGGCTGGTTTGGGCTGGTCGCGCCTACAGGTACACCCCAACCCGTTATTTCGCGAGTCAATGATGAGCTGAACAAACTGCTTGCAGACCGCGACGTGGCTGAAAGAATTTTGACCATCGGCCCCATGGTGGAGGCCGGAGGCTCGCCAGACCAGTTTGCCGGGTTCCTGCGGGAAGAGCATCAGCGCTGGGCGCAGGTGGCCAAGGAAATTGGCCTTCTGGCGGAATGACGCGGGGTTACCTGGAAAGCCGGTAGGGTTCCTCAAAATCCAGAAAGTCTTTCTCTTCCAGAGCCTGGTCAACCCAGGCCTTCACGCCCGGCAGGGCGCACACGCGAGCCACGTAGGCGGCAATGGCCGGGGGCACCGGGAGTGCATAGGTTTTCAGGCGCATGCAAACCGGTGCAAAGTAAGCGTCTGCCACTGAAAACTCGCCAAATAGCAGGGGGCCGCCGTGCTCTTCAAGCAGGCCGCTCCACATATCGATAATGCGCGCTACGTCGGAGCGAACGGCGGGCTTGTCGCGCCATACCAGTTGCCCAATCTCAGGCAATGAAGCTTCAATATTCATGGGGCAATTGCTGCGCAGCCCGCCCAGGCCGGAGTGCATTTCCGCGCACACGCTGCGAGCCCTGGCGCGCGCTTTTGTGTCCTGAGGCCAGAGTGCTTTGGCTGGATACATCTCTGCCACGTACTCTGCAATGGCGAGGGTGTCCCACACGGCAAAGCCATCGTTCACCAATACTGGAACTTTGCCCACTGGATTGATTGGACCCAAAGCGTTCTTGAAGTTGGACCCTGCATCAAAAGAGTCAAAGCGCACCATCACTTCTTCAAAAGGAATCTCTGCCTGCTTCAATAAGACCCACGGGCGCATCGACCAGGAGGAGTAGTTTTTATTACCAATGAAGAGTTTGAGCACGGACATTTTCCTTCGGGACGGTGGCTACAGGTTTGCAAATCGTATCGTGTCGATTCCCGGCGATTGATGAATAAAACCGCTGCGATTGATGCACTCACAAAGCTGTGACTGCTCTTTCGACGTGCCCAGGCGCAGTCCAAAGACCCGTCCGCACTGTTCAGCGCCCTGCATGGGCCCGCAGGCCCTGAAACTCACTTTGCTTGCTCCCGGCGCTCAAGTATTGCGGTGCAATGGCCGCCACGGAACCAGGTGAGATCCCCAACGACAGCAGACCGGGCAGGCGCCCGTCTGTCACGTTGTCGACTTGCATGGAATCGAGATTGTCACGGCTCATGAGAGGCTCGCCGGGAGCCAGCGCCATAAGCGCTGCCTGCAATCGCCCTAGGGCCATAGGTAATTCGAATACCGGACGGCCTTTGCCACGGTTAACACCGCTCGCGCAACCTGAGAGTTGAACCAGCTGTTTGAGTGTCAAGATGTCCGGGCCGCAAATGTCATAAACCATTCCGGATGTTTCCTTGCGCAGGAGGCAATTCACAATTGCCTGTGCCACATCATCCACCCACACTGGCTGAAATCGCGTGGAAGCACCCGCCAAGGGGATCAGGGGGAATATCTGCTGGAGTTTGGCGAACATGTTGAGAAACCGGTCCTCGGCGCCAAAGATCACACTGGGCCGCAACACCGTGAGATCGAGACCAGCCGCCTGCAGCGCCAACTCGCCCCGTGCCTTGCTGCGCTGGTACATGGAGGGTGCGTCTAAAGTGGCACCGAGCGCGCTCACGTGAATGAGCCGTTTGACGCCCGCCGCCTGGCATGCTTTTGCAATGGTCTGCGCCAACTCGACGTGAACACGGTTAAATCGCGCTTCATCACCGTGCAAGACCGCCACCAGGTTGACCACTGCATCATGACCTGCCACCAGCCGCGTCAGCGCGACCGGGTCATGCACATCTGCGATCATCACGTCCAGCAGTGGCAGCGTCTGCAGGTGTCTGGCGCTCTCCCTATGGCGGGTCGGTAGGGTAACCCGCCAAGACAGTTGGGCCAGCTTTTGGCAAAGATGGCTGCCGACAAAGCCGGTTCCTCCAAGTACCAGGATTTTCTTCATTCGGTCAGATCCAGAAATGTTTCAAGGCAAATCCCGGTTCACCTCGGGGGTCAGGGCATCCCTTGGGCCGACAACGCCCAGGCGTGCCTTGAGGGATTGCGGCTGTCCTGAGATGAGCGCGGCATAGTTAGTGGTGTTGGAGAGAACCTTTTTGACG
>JANPAZ010000080.1:0-2127 GCA_031430225.1 Rhodoferax sp.
GGGTTGAGGACATCACAGGTCTCCTTGACTTGGCTTGACGTGGCCTGACTGTTAGGTCGGGAAATGCAGGTTCAAAAACTTGAGGATTGCGGCGTTGAACGTGTCCGGGTGCTCCATATTGCCCAGGTGCCCCACCCCCGGCAGACAGGCGTATTGGGCCCCCGCAATGCGCGAGGCCATCTTTTGCATCACGGTGGGTGCGGCGTTCTGATCCAGCTCGCAGGCCAGGCATAGCGTGGGCACCTTGATATGCGGCAGATTCTCCAGGCGGTTGAAAGACACGATCGCTGACAACGCGGCGCGGTAGGTTGACTCGGGCACGGCTGACATCAAGGCTACCGCGTCAGTCATGTCTTTTTCTAGTGCGCCCGGTGCGAACATGCTGCGCACTAAAGCCGGTGCCAGGCCTGCCATGCCCGCACCTGCGTCCAAGGGCGCAAACCGGCTTTGCAGAAATTGCTGCTGCCAGTCACCACCCGGCTTGCCAAAGGCCGGCGACGTGGCAAACAGCACGAGGCCATGAATGTCTTGCGGACTCAACGCAAACGCCTCCTGCGCGATCATGCCGCCCATGCTGTGGCCTAGCAGCACATTGCGCCGCGCGCCGACATGGGCCATGAGATTGTGAAGCGACCCGGCCAGCGCCTGATTGGTATAGGGCTGCACGGTCGCTGACTTGCCATAGCCCGGTGCATCCCAGGCAATGGCTCTGTAACCGTTTTGGGCCAGCGCTGGCAAGGTATGAGTCCAGCCGAGTGCTCCACCCCCCACGCCATGCAGCAAAAAGACAGCCGTGCCGCCACTGCCTTGTTCAATGAACGACGGCAAAGTCGTTGGGCTCATGCCACCCCCGGCATCAGGTCCGCACACAATTGGCCGGCTTCGACCACCGGCTGGCCATCCAGCGTCACCGTGCAGCTTTTCAGTGGCAGGTCGAAGTGGCCCAGCGTGTGACGCCCGGCCACTTCATTCGCCCCCGTGGAGTAAAGGAAGTTGCCGCCAAACGCCCGCAACTCGGTACCGTTGAAATCGTTCTTGTCGTAAAACGCCATCGAATCCCAGCGCGCGCCGGTATTCATACCCCAGCCCACGTGTGACACCGCGTAGGCTTCGCGATCTCCCCAGGCTGAGAAGTAGCTGCGCATGAGTTCGGCATCCAGCCCAGTGCCACCAATGTCAGTCACAAAATCATTTGCAATGGTCAATACCACCGGCTTTTCAAGATAGCGTTTGAAGGTGAGGTTGACGTCGCCCTCGTTCATCACCAGCGTGCCGTTGACGCTGCCGTTGGCCGGGAACGCCAGGCACAGCCCGCCAGGCCAATGAGAAATACTGCCGGGCCGGGCCGTGAAACCCCAGCCACCACCGACCCGTGCGTCCGCCAGCGAGATCGACAGGCTCGTGCCGGCGTTTGATGTGACCTGCATGGTCCTGGCGCTGCGCAGGCGCTTCATGCCGGCCTTCACGCGCGCTTCCAGGCCGGGGTCGGGCCGGCAGCGCTCCAGGACTTCCGGGTGCTCGTTGGAGACCATCAGCACCCGCGCGCCGCCACCTAGAATCTGTGGCAGTTCGGGCGCGTGAAGCAGGCCTTCCACCGTCAGATCTGCTACAAAAACAGAAGCGGCCAGCGCTTGAATGACGGGGGCCAGAGCACCAATAGAGTCCGATGCACCGGTAGACCGCACGGGCACGGGAGCCGTGAGCTTTGGGCTGGTCAGCACCACGTGAAAGACCCTTGCGCCCAGCCGGGCCAGGGCCAGCTCAGCCAGTTGCACATTCACCGGACGCGACTGGGTCTCCGACAGAATGGCCGCCGTGTCGCCCGGCTTTACTCCGCACAGCGCGAAGGTTTCGGCAAAGCAGTCGATCCATTTGGCTTCAATTCGTTGCTGGAGCATGTCAGTCCTTCAAAGGCGAGAGCCGAGCGCAAAATACCCACCCGCATGAAACAGCAGCGGCGCTGCATCGGCACTGGTAAAGCGCTCAACTTCAGCGATGAACAGGCAATGGTCACCGGCGATCTGACGTGACACCGTACGGCATTCAAACCAGGCGGTCGCGCCATGAATCAGCGGCACGCCGTGCTCATTGAGCGCATGGGCCACGCCGTCAAACTTGTTGGGCGCG
>JANPAZ010000081.1:0-4504 GCA_031430225.1 Rhodoferax sp.
TGCGTTCCACGACGCTGCCCGCAAAACCGTGCTGGGGCGCAGCGGCCACTTTGATGGCGATGCCGTGCTGGATGTGATGCTGGCGCAAGAGGCTGCCTCACGCTTCATTGTGGGAAAACTCTGGAAAGAATTTGTGTCGCCGACGCCCGATTCGGCTGAGCTGAATCGCATTGCCATCGCCTTTCGCGCCAGCGGCTACGACATCAGCACCGCCCTGCGTGAGCTCCTTTTGACGGATGCATTCTGGGCTGCCAATAACGTGGGCAGCCTCATCAAGTCGCCTGTGGAACTGGTGGTGGGCACGGTACGCCAGTTTGGTGTGAGCTACAGCGATGCCACGCCCTTTGCCCTGAGATCGGCCCAACTGGGCCAGAATCTGCTGGTTCCGCCCAATGTGAAAGGCTGGCCTGGCTATACCGACTGGATCAACGCCAGCGCGTTGCTGGCGCGCAAGCGATTCACCGAGCAACTGCTGCGCGCTGACGGCATGATGGCCGTGCGCTTTGATGCGGACCGCTGGCTCGGTGCCTACGGCGGGCGCGCTGACAGTGAGCCAAATGATGAAATTAAAGCGCGTATAGCCCGCCTTTTGCTCGCGTTACCTGCTACGCAAATCATAGCGCCTGGAACAGTGGGCGTTGCTTACCTGCGCGGCCTGACGCTGGACCCGGCGTATCAGCTCAAGTAGTCGTCAATCACCCAGCACTGTATGAAACGCCGAGATTTTCTGGATAGTTTGGCCAGTGGTGCCTTGGCTACCGCTGGGGCGAAAGCATGTGGGCTTGCACTTCTTGCCAGCCATGCACCGGGTTGGGCACAGGCGGCCAATCAGCGCGCCAGCAGCGTGGCCGACCGCATCCTGATCCTGATTGAACTCAAGGGCGGCAATGACGGTTTGAACACCGTGGTGCCGTTTACCGACAGCACCTATTACAGCTTACGAAACACCATTGCCATCCCGCCGGATGATGTGATCAAGATCGACACACGCATCGGCCTTCACCCGGAGCTCAAAGCCGCGCTGCCGCTTTGGGAAAAAGGCGAACTGGCGATTGTGCAGGGCGTGGGTTACCCCAGCCCGAATCTGTCTCACTTCCGGTCCATCGAAATATGGGAGACATCGTCAAAGGCCAGTGAATACCTGGACGAGGGTTGGGTCACCCGTGCCATGAAAGCCGGTCTGGGGCGGGTGAGCAACTTCACGGCCGAGGGCGTCTTGATTGGCGGCAACGACCTCGGCCCTTTGGCGGGCGCCCGCGCAGTCACCCTGAACAACCCAGAGGCCTTTGTGAACCAGGCCCGTCTGGCTTCGCAAACCTCGGTGCCCGTTCAAGGCAACGCGGCCTTGCAGCACCTGCTGCGCGTTGAAGCAGACATTGGCCTGGCAGCCCAGGGGTTGCGCGGCGACAGGTTCAGCTTCAACACTGAATTTCCCCAGGGCCAGTTTGGCAATGGCGTGCGCGCAGCGGCTCAGGTGGTGGCATCCCAAAAGGGCAAGGCAGGTGTGCCCGTTATCATGCTCACGCTGGGAAGTTTTGATACGCATCAAAACCAGTTGGGCACCCACGCCAATCTGCTGAGACAACTCGGCGAGGGCATGGCTGCATTGAAGAGCGCACTGACCGAGTTGGGTGCGTGGGACCGCACGCTGGTCATGACCTTCAGCGAATTCGGACGCCGGGCGAGGCAAAACAACTCGGGTGGCACCGACCACGGCACGGCAGCACCGCACTTTTTGGCGGGCGGTGCGGTGCGCGGTGGCCTGTACGGCCAGGCTCCCGACTTGACCCGGCTGGATGCAGCACAAAACCTGGTGCACACCACAGATTTCCGGCAAATTTATGCCACGGTCGCGCAAAGCTGGTGGGGCCTGGCCCCCGAGGCCGTAGTGCGTGGCAAGTTTGACACCATTGCATTTTTAAGAGGATAGATTTTGAAAGTTCAAGCTTCATCAGTTCCGGCAATTGCTACAAAAATAATAGCTATCTGTGCAATGTCGACCTGGGCCAACGCCGCATTTTCTCAGCAAGGCATGGCGCAGGTACCGCAAAACGTGGTGCAACTGTCGGCCAGTGGCTCGGTTGAGGTGCAGCAAGACCTGCTGGCGATCAGCATGACCACCACGCGCGAAGGCGCGGATGCCGGCGCCGTGCAAACCCAGCTCAAAAGTGCGCTGGATGCCGCGCTGAGCGAGGCCAAAAAATCTGCACTGGCGGGCCAGCTCGATGTGCGCACCGGCAACTTCAGCCTGTACCCGCGTTATGGCCGCGACGGCAAAATCACAGCGTGGCAGGGTTCGGCCGAGCTGGTGCTCGAAGGCCGTGATTTCGCGCGCATCAGCGCTACGGCGGGCAAGATCCAGACGCTGACCATGGGCAACGTTACCTTTGGCTTGAGCCGTGAGCAGCGCGCCAAAGTGGAGGGCGAAGCGCAGAATCAGGCCATCGAACGCTTCAAGACCAAGGCTGGCGAGATCGCCAAGGGCTTCGGCTTTTCGGGCTACACCTTGCGGGAGGTTTCGGTCAATGCGAACGACCAGGGCTTTGTGCCGCGCCCGCGCGTGATGGCCCTGGAGGCCAGGGCGGCTTCCAGCGATGCGACGGTGCCGGTTGAGGCCGGTAAAAGCACGGTGCTGGTCACTGTGGGGGGATCGGTTCAGCTAAAGTAGCTGAATGGTTGATTTTTCTCCCCTCGCCACCGTTAAAAAACGAGCCTCCGGTAAATCCGGTGCGCAACAACCTGCCGCTCTGGGACGCTTCGAGTTGCGGCGCGTCCTGGGGCAGGGCGCGCAGTCCGTTGTGTGGCTGGCGTTTGACCCCCGCCTGGAGCGCGAGGTGGCCATCAAGCTGCTGCGCGCCGACAAGGCGTCCAGTGCTTCCACTGTGGCCCAGTGGCTGCAGGAAGCCCGCAGCGTCAGCCGCCTGACCCACCCCAACATCGTTCCCGTCTTTGAGGCCGACGTGCATGACGATCAGCCCTACCTGGTCTTTGAATATGTGCAGGGTCAGACACTGGCCCAGGTGCTGAAAACCCGCGGTGCCCTGCCGCCCTCTGAGGCCGTGGCACTGATGATCGGCATGCTGGACGCATTGGGCCTGGCGCACGCCTCTGGCGTGATTCACCGCGACCTCAAACCCTCCAATGTGCTTGTCGATGCGGCTGGTCGGGCTCGCGTCATGGACTTCGGCATAGCGGCGCGCGCCGAGGGCTTTGGTGCTGCGGGTGAAACGGTAGCGGCGGGGGGAACCCCTGGCTACATGTCGCCAGAAGCGGCGGCCGGTGAGGCCCCCAGCGCCTCCATGGATATTTTTTCAGCCGGGCTGGTGCTGGTGGAAATGCTGTCGGGCAAGCCACTGATTTTTGAGCGCGATGCGTATCGGGCAGTTTACCGGGTGATGCATGAGCAGCTGGCGTTGCCGGTGGAGCTGGCCGGGGTATTGGACGACAGGCTGCGCGCCATCATCCTGCGGGCGCTGGCCAAAAATGCCATGAATCGCCACCCCAGTGCCCACCTGTTTCGGGAAGAGTTGCAAAAATGGGCCATGTCGGCCGGCGCAGGCGCAACGTCGGTCGCGGCCCGTGGCCCGGACGGCGCGGCGGGCAAAGTTGCAGACACTGCGGCAGGTGGTGCTGGCAACAGCACGCTCGAATTCCTGTTGCGACGCATGCGCCACAAGAGCGATTTCCCCGCCATGTCGGACTCTGTTGTGCGCATCCAGAGCATCGCAACGTCAGACAAGGAAAGCGTGGGTAGCCTCACCAATGAAATCCTTAAAGATGTGGCACTGACCAACAAACTGTTGCGGCTGGTGAACACCGTAACGTATTCGCGGGGCGGCAGCATCAGCACCGTGTCAAGAGCGGTCAATCTGGTGGGCTTCAATGGCATTCGCAACATGGCGTTGAGCCTGGTTCTGCTGGAACATATGCAGGATAAAGCGCACGCCAATGTGCTGAAGGAGGAGTTTTTACGCTCGTTGATGGCAGGCTCCATTGCCGGCGAGCTCAGCCCCAATGCCCGCACCAGCGAAGAAGCGTTCATTGGTGCGATGTTTCAGAACCTGGGGCGTCTACTGGCCGAGTTTTATTTTCCGGAAGAGGCTCGCACCGTGCGCGACCTTCACACGTCCAAGCGCGAGCCGGTCAGCGAAGCGGCGGCGTCGGCGTCGGTGCTGGGCTTGAGCTACCAGGATCTGGGCCTGGGCGTGGCCAAGGCCTGGGGTCTGCCCGAAAGTCTTCAGCGCTGCATGCGCAAGCCGTCGGGCGAGCCGCCTGCGCGCGTGCCTGAAGATGCGGGTGAGCGCCAGCGCTGCACGGCGACGGCCGCCAATGAAATTGCCGATGCACTGTTGCACAGTGGTGCGAAGGAGCTCGACGCGCAACTGCTCAAGCTGGCCAAACGCCATTGCCGGGCGCTGGACGTCACATCAGACGAAGTGCAGGCCGCCACCGCCAAGGCGCGTCTGAAGCTGATCGAGATGGCGCAGGCGATGGACCTCAAAAT
>JANPAZ010000082.1:0-6935 GCA_031430225.1 Rhodoferax sp.
TTCTGCTGCAAATAGCCGTTGTAAGCGGGCTTGCCCTGTTCAGCCTTTGCGTCGGGAACGATTCCGTCATGACGCGCGAAAGGCTCGAAGCCTCCTTGCGCCAGCAACGAGCCCACGCCGCTTGCGGGGTCAATACCAAGCCGCTGAAGACCCAAGATATCCGGCAAAACATGCGACTTTCCAATCAACGCTGTGCGCAAGCCGACATTGCGCATGTAGTCGCCCAATGTGGGAATCTGGACAGGCAGCGGAACAAAATTCCAGGTGGCGCCGTGGCTGGCAACATATCGGCCGGTGTAGGTGGACATGCGCGAAGGGCCGCAGACGGGCCCCTGCACATAAGCCCGGGTGAAGCGGGTACCCCGTGCGGCCAGGGCATCAAGATGAGGTGTCCTGATTGTGGGGTGGCCATAGCAACCCAGGTAGTCTCGGCGCAATTGGTCGCACATGATGAAAAGAATATTGCTGACTTTGCTCACGGCGGTTTTCCAGTACAAGGTTTGAACTATTGCGGGAACCGTGCTTTTTGGAGGCATTCACAATGCTGGCGGACCAGGTCCATGCCGTAGTCATTGCCATTGGGCGTGCGCACCAACGTGTGAATATGGAACTTCTCCGGTGCGGTGTTTCCAAGGAAGACGCCCGCATGATGGTCAAACTCCACAATCAGGACTGGGCTCTGGAGGCGATAGTAAAAAGGGCTGTCATCATCGAATCCGCCAATCCAGCAGAACCACGTGTCGGGCAAGTGCTTGCGGGCGTCAGCCAGACGCGCGAGGCGCGGGCCGTCAGGCAGGTATGCGAGATAGGTTGCAAACAGGTCCATCACTTTGTCTTGCAGGTCCGCAGGCATATCTTCAACACGGGCACCTTCGTAAGGAATGATGCGGTTGTCCTGAAAGGCCCCGGTCAGGTGCAGCTCGTCCCCCATTGCAACCCTGCCGGGCGGCATGGTCGGGTCACGTTTCTTGACGTACAACTGCGCCTTGCGCTGCAAAGGCTCAGGCAGTGATCTCATCAGATCGAGACCCAGGTGTTCTTCGTCGTCAAAAATGGTGAGTCCGGCAAACGGCCCGGTGTCAATGCAATTGGGCTCGGCACCCATGAAAACCGGCGTGAGCACCATCTGGTTGCCGACGAACCGGCAGTTCAGACACAGGTGGTGCCCGTAAAAGTTCCAGCCCCAGGGTTCCGTCAGCGACGGCGTGCCAAACAGATTGAAGTTATAGCTAAATTCGTTCAGCACACGAGGGGCATTCACCAGTTCGCCCAGAAAGTGATTCACCCGCATCAGGTTGCGGGCGCGTGCAAAGCCTTTTTCGCTCAGGCTTGCCCGCACTACTTCTAGAATCGCATCGCGCACAGGGGCTTCGATTTCGTCCTGCCTGAGCCCGAAGCGCATCATGTACACCTCCGGGTTCATCCACGCATGCCATTGCCTGGCATCCATTTCGTGACAAAGTAGCTGACGTTGTGCTTCTGTTACGACGGTCAAGAGTTGCTGGGCTGCAGCAACGCACGCTGCAACCGGGGCACTTTCATCTGCCAAAGCGAAAAGATCTGGCAGGCATGTGCCATCGATGGTGATTCCGTTGAACCCGCTTTTCTCATAGGTTTCCCGCCAGCCGTCAAAAAGCTTCATGGCCATGGGGTTGGTCATGACGCGTTCGGCGTGGCTGTAGGCATCAAGCTGATCTATGCCTGCAATGCGCGGATCATCTGGCTGGCGCAAATGCCTTCGAAACAGACTTTTGTTCATGACGTGCTTCAGATCAGGCCCGTGTAGGACCCACCATCGATTTGGAGATTCTGGCCCGATATGAAGCCCGCCTGTGCACTGCACAAGAAGGCACAGGCATCTGCAAATTCTTCCGGCGTGCCAAAACGTTTGGCAGCAATGGTGTTTGCAATGCGCCGGCGCGCTTCCTCCATGTCGATGCCTTGAGTCTTCATCATGCGTTGCGCCATAAAGACTTGTCGTGGGGTGTCAATGCGTTCCGGCAGAAGGTTGTTGAGCGTCACGTTGTCTGCGGCGGCTTCAATTGACATGGCTTTGGAAAACGCTGTCAGGCCAGTACGTGCCGTTGTGGAAAGCGCCATGGGCGCGCGCGGGCTCTTCACCATGGCCGAAGTGATGTTCACAATACGTCCAAATTTGCGCTCGCGCATGCCTGGAAGGAGGCTGCGTATCAACAACACAGGTGCGAGCAGGTTGGCTTCCAGCGCCTGCGTCCAGGCTGCATGGTCCCAGTCGGAAAGTACGCCTGGCGGTGGCCCCGAGTTGTTGTTGACGAGGATGTCAGCGTCGGGGCAAGCGGCAATCAGCGTTTGCCGGCCGGCTTCAGTATTGATATCAGCAACGACGGCGGTGACTTCCATGCCGACATCCAGCCTTATCTGTGCTCTCGCCTGTGCCAGCCTCTGGGTGTCGCGACCGTTGATAAACACGATGCAGCCCTCGCGCGCGAGGGCCGTGGCGCAGGCCAGGGCAAGCCCACTGCTGGAGGCGGCCACGAGCGCCTTTTTGCCCTTGATGCCCAAATCCATTGCAAGTCCTTGTTACTTTGAAAGCAAAATCATTCCAGCACCAATCCGGTCTTCTTGATCACTGCGCCCCATTTGTTGCGCTCAGACTCCAAAAAGGCCGCGAACTCTTCCGGCGTGGTGCCCAGGGATTCACTGCCCACATCGCGCCTTGCGGCCACGGTTTCCGGCATTTTTGCCACCTGCGAAACGGCGGCACTCATTTTGCTGACAATCGCTGCCGGCGTACCGGCCGGGGCCAGGACGCCAATCCAGACCAATGGGTCAAACCCTGGGTACCCTGCCTCTGCGAATGTAGGAACGTCTGGCATCAAAGGATGACGGGTTTTGCCAGAGATCGCAAGTGTGCGAACCCGGCCGGCCTTGACCTGACCCATGACAGGCAACATCGCATCAAACATGGCGGGTATCTGTCCGGAGGCCAGGTCGCTGAACGGGCTGGTGGTGCTGTAGTGAACATAGTTGCCATCGATGCCGTTCAACGAGCTGAACCAGGCAGCCGCCAGATGGTTGATGGCGCCCACCCCGAGCGTGCCTACGCTGGCGTACTTCGGGTCGGTCTTGGCAAGCTTGACGAAGTCGGCAATCGTCTTTGCCGGCACCTGCGCATTCACTGACAGCGTGTAATTGGTGATGGACGCCAGGCTCACCGGGATGAGGTCACGCTTGGGGTCAAACGCCAATTTGGGATAGAGCGCACCCATGGTCGTGAGGCTGGGCGTCCCGACCAGGAATGTATAGCCGTCAGGTGCCGACTTGATGGCCGCTTCAACGCCAATGCGCGACGCGGCGCCCGGTCGGTTCTCGATCACGATAGGCTGTCCCAGGATCGCGCTCAGGTGTCTGCCAATCTGGCGGATGTCCACGTCGGGTCCGGTGCCCGGCGGCACGGGCGCGATGAAACGTATGGGTTTGGAGGGCCAGTCTTGTGCAGCGACCGGGGCTGCAGAAAAACCAAGGCCTGCGACCAAAAGGATCGCAGAAATGCGACGGGAAAATTCAAGGAATGATGTCATGCTTGTCTCCTGGTAAAAACGTGTCACACCTTTGCCGCATTTGCCGCATGTGGCTTGGCAATCGAATCGTTGGTCCTTGCAAGGTATTGCGCCAGAGCGCGTCTGAGCCCTTCGACTGCCTGCTCGCTGGCGCCAGGAGCAACCGCGAGGATGTGTCCATCCGGGCGGACCAGAATCGCGCCGTTGGCAGCAATACCTGTGTGCTCGCAAAAATCGCCTACGCAGTGAAAGGCGATGCCTTGCTGTCGCAGTGCAATGGGTGTGCCTAGATGGTCAAGTAACGTCTTCCAATCGCCGCCGCGCGATCCGCAGAAAAGCGTCATTTCGTCCCGGGCGACCAGGTCCAGGCTCGAACGCCCGTCGGCGAGCGCGACGTGGGGAAGTCGTGCGCCCTTTACCGCTTTGGGTTTGAATTCGCAGATGGGTAGCGCATCGTCAGCGTCCAGCGCGCCACCGTAGGCGAAACCCATTTGCAGCCGCAGGCTGTCAAAGTGTTCCTTCTGGTATTGGATCGCTTCGTCAATTTTTGACCGGTTTTGTGGGTCTGCCAGTCGCGCCGCAAACGTTTCAGCATCGACAGAAAGATCGGGTCCGTAGCCCAGAACTTCTGTCAAAACCTTCATTCGCATCGCGTTGCTGAGGCTTTGACGCGCATTGATTTCAGCAATGTGCCTGCGCTCGGTCTCATAGCTGCCTAGAATGCCTTCGCCCGCGTAGCCAGAAAGGGTTGCAGAGAGCTTCCAGGCGAGGTTGTCAATATCGCCAAATCCCGTGTTCAGGCCCAAGCCGCCAGTGGGTGGGAATCTGTGAGCTGCATCTCCCACCAGAAAGGCATTGCTACTGCGATAGCAGTGCGCCACCTGGGCGGACATGACCCAGGGGCGCACACCTTTGATTTGCAGGTCCGGCACCGTCGTGCCGATGGCCTGAAAAATCAGGCGCCGACAGACCGCCTCGTCAAAGTCTTCGGGCTTTGCGTTGGCCGCACAGCGATGCATGAGCACCCAGGTCTTGTCGATGTCATAGGCGATCAGTGTGCGGTTGGTGCCCGGACCAAACAGCAGGTAAAGGATCGCAGGACGGTCTGCGACCAGATGGCGCAAGTTGGCCTCGAAGTGAATCATCATGTTGGATTGCAAAGCATGCGGACCCTCCATGGGGATTCCCAATTGATCGCGAACCCCACTTCCCGCGCCGTCGGCCGCAATAAGGTAGCGGCTTCGCACTTTAGAGGTCTGGCCGGTGGCCCGCTCAACCAGTGTTGAAACGACGGTGTCGCCCTGCTGTACGCAACCTGTCCACTCATACCCGCGACGGATTTCGACACCAGGTAGCGTTCGCGCAGCCTGCTCGATGATTGCCTCAACCCGCGGTTGTGCAATGTTGATGAGGGGCCAGCGGGTGAGCGCACGAATGGCCTCGTCCTGCCGCTCGTATGGCAAAGAGCCCAGTTCTTCCCCAACCAGCGAAGTCACCATCCGGACTACAGCCCCGTCTTTCGGTGACGTGGCGGCTGCATGGATTGCGGCCATGGGTAATCCCGCTGCCGCACAGATTTCAAGCGAACGCGCATTCAATGCGTGGGCCTTCGGCGCATCAAGGCGTTTGACGTGCTTTTCTGCAAGTAATGTTCCGACGCCCCGCTTGCCCAGCAACACCGCGCCGAGCAAACCCACCGGGCCACCGCCCACAATCAGCACGGGGATCGAGATGTCGGTGGCCAAAATGTTCGCTACCATACTTTTTCTTTGACAGCCTTGATCCTGAGGGGAATTTGCCCAGATAGCCTTGGGAAAATGATTGATGGCGTGAGCTTATCGGCCTCTGGTTACCGGGTCTATTGAATGTTTTTGGAGGCTGCGTTGCACAGAACTAAACGATGACCAGGCGGCAACAGCGTGTGTCGCTGGAAAGTTTGCGATTGCTGGATGCCATTGACCGGCAAGGCTCGTTCGCAGCGGCTGCGCAGGAGCTTTGCGTTGTGACATCGTCCATTACCCATGCGATCCAAAACCTGGAGGCGAATCTCGGCCTAACCCTGTTTGACCGGACAGGGCGCAGTGCGCGCTTCACGTCCAAGGGGCGCACGTTGCTGGAAAGCGGACGTCACCTTTTGGCGCGATCTGCTGCTTTCGATGACGAGGTTCAGCTCATTGCCACTGGCTGGGAACCCAGGCTGGTGATTTCGCTGGACCAGGTCATGCACATCAACCCTTTCATTCCCGTCATTGACGAATTTTTTAGGGTGGCACCGCAGACATCGCTGTGCATCAAACGTGAAGCTGCGGCCGGGTCCTGGGATGCATTGATGTCAGGGCGTGCCGATCTGATTGTGGGTGCACCGGCCGGTGGGCCGGCGGGTGGCGGATATGAATCGGCCCTGCTTTTTGAGGACGACTTTGTGCTCACAGTGGCCAGCCACCATCCATTGGCGTCTCGCACAGACAGGATCACCAGCGGTGAAATTGCGCAATACCGCTCGATCGTGGTGGGGGACACCACAAGAAACATGCCTCATTTGCCCTACGGGCTGCAGGACAACCGGCTCTGCCTGTCTGTGCCCGATCCGGATGCAAAGCTTGATGCCATCCTGCTTGGTATTGGCTGTGGCTTCATGCGGGCCCGCGTGGCTGAGCCACTGGTCAGGCTGGGCAAACTCGCTGTGCTCGATGTGGAGGCGCCGAGCCCGCCAGGCCAAAGCACTATCGCCTGGCGGTCTGGTGAAAAGGGCCGGGCGTTGATCTGGTGGATCGGGCGGCTGACGCAGCCGTCGTTTGTAGGGTCGTTGTCCTCCTGAGAGCAGCTTACCTTCGGAGCAAAAACGGCACCCGCAGGTGCCGTTTCGTCATGGATAAGTGATCAAACTGGCAAAAGGCCCACGTATCTATTAAATAGTTTGCTATTTATTCCGTAGTATGTGGCGAGCCGATGCTGGTGCAAACTCAGGCCGCAGCCGCCTTCACTTTCAACCGCCACGCATGCAGCAGCGGCTCGGTGTAGCCACTGGGTTGCGTCAGGCCCTTGAACACCAGATCTGTCGCGGCCTTGTAGGCCATGCTGGTGCCAAAGTTGCCCGCCATGTTCTTGTACAGCGGGTCGCCGGCGTTCTGCTTGTCCACCACGGCAGCCATGCGCTCGAAGGTTTCGGTGATCTGCGCTTCAGTCACCACGCCATGCAGCAGCCAGTTGGCCATGTGCTGGCTGCTGATGCGCAGCGTGGCGCGGTCTTCCATCAGGCCGATGTTGTGGATGTCGGGCACCTTGGAGCAGCCTACTCCCTGGTCGATCCAGCGCACCACGTAGCCCAGAATGCCCTGGGCGTTGTTGTCCAGTTCCTGCTGTTTTTGCTCGGACGTCCAGTCTGGCGTGGCCGTG
>JANPAZ010000083.1:0-2556 GCA_031430225.1 Rhodoferax sp.
ACGAGCAAAAGCAGGTGGCGCAAGACCTCATCAAGGAAATGAGCACAGGTGGGTTTTTCAGCCGCAGAATAGTCACCGAGGTGCTACCGCTTGAGAACTACTGGCCTGCTGAGGACTACCACCAGGACTTCTTTGAGCGCAACCCCAACCAGGGCTATTGCATGGCCGTGGCTGGCCCGAAGGTGGCGAAGTTTCGCAAGACATTCAGCCGGCTGGCCAAACCCTGAACCCGGCTTAAGCGCGATCACGCAGCGTCATCGTCAAACCCACCGGGTTCATGGTGAACGCCATCAGCTCCCGGGCTGGCCCACCGTCAGGCGTGTCCACAGCAATAATGTCAAACGTGGCAAGCAGCGTGGCCATGGCCATCTTCATCTCCAGTAGCGCCAGGTAGCGACCAGGGCACATGCGAGGGCCAGAGCCAAACGGCATGGCGGCGCGTTTGGCCTCAGAGCTCAACGGGTTGGGTGCGTCATCCAGCCAGCGCTGGGGCTCAAACGCATCGGGGTTGGCGAAATAGGCTGCGCTCATGCTGTCATGGCGCATCACGCCCCAGACGATATCTTTCGCGCGCACGGCCACATCGCCCACCTGCGTGTCGCGCAGAGCCTGAAACGCCAGAAAGGGCCCTACCGGCTTGAGCCGCATGGTCTCACTGGCGCAGGCGTCCAGGTACACCAGGCCGTCCATCAGCTCCATCGTGAATTGGGTGGGGTCTGGCGCATGGTTACGCACTTCGTCCTGCACTCGCTTCAGCGCCAGCGGGTTCAGCCATAGCAGGTGAATCATCCAGGCAAGCGTATTGGCCGTGGTGTCTTCACCGGCCAGCAGCATGGTCAGCACATTGCCCACCACCTGGCGATCGCCCAGACCACTGTCGGGCTGGTCGGCAGCCACAATCATGGCCTCCAGCAAGTTGCGGGGCTGCTCGCGCAATGTGGGGTCTTCGCGCAGCCGCCCCCGGGCCTGCACCACAAACTCTTCGATGGTGGTCTTGATCACTGCCACGCTGGCTTCCAGCTCGCGGTCTGCCGCACGCTTCACGTAGCGCCACACTGGAACCAGCGACAGCACGCGATTGAACACGGCAGGCAGCACTTTGTCCAGATGCCGCTGAATCACGTCTTCGCCCGCTTCCAGCGTGTTGATGTCCTTTCCAAAGGCCAGGCCTGAAATGGCATCCACCGTGAAGCGCATCAGGTCGGCCTGCAGGTTGATGGGCTGATTTGCTTTGGCGGCCTTGATCCAGCGGCCCTGCAGGCGCAGCGTTACCTTGACCAGCGACGGAAAGTAAGCCCGCACATGGCCAGGCGCAAAGCTGGCCATGACCATGCGCCGCTGGCGCAGCCAGTCGTCACCCTCGGCGCTGAACAGCCCCTGGGGCAGACCCAGCTCGGCACCGATCACGCTCAGCATGGGCGTGCGCCTGAAGCCAGAGGGCCGGTCTTTCATGACCGCGCCAAACAGCGCATGGTCTGCCACCACCAGCATGGTGGAGCGCCCCAGGCGCACTTTGAACAGCGGCCCGAACTCGCGTGCCCACCGCTCCATATCCTGATGAATGTGCGAGGGCTTCACCTGCAGTGTGTTGCCCAGAACGGGCAGGCCTCGCGGGCCGGGCAAATCGCTGATCTGGCGCAGGGCAGTGGTGTTCATATCGGCAAGATGTTAAGAGGCTTTGATCGCCCAGCGCAACTTGGTGGAGCTGGACCGTGGGTTGGCCCGCTGCTCTTCAAATGACGGGCGTATCAAATCTGCAGCGACGCTGGCATAAGTGCCGTTGCGCTCACCCGACTGAAATGCCTTCTTCACGCGCCGGTCTTCACCCGAGTGAAAACTCATGATCGCCACTCGGCCACCCGGCTTGAGGCAGCGGGGCAGGTCCGCCAGAAACTGGTCCAGCACGGCAAACTCGTTGTTCACTTCGATGCGCAGGGCCTGAAACGTGCGCTGTAGTGCCTTCTTGATTTCTATCTCGCGTTCGTCCAGTGGCATACGCGAATTCAGCGCAGCTCCAACGGTGGCCCGTACCAGTGTGGCCAGCTGCGTTGTGGTCTCAATGTACTGGCCCTGCAATGCGGCAGCCAGTACAACGGCATGAGGCTCGTCGGCGTTGTCAGTCAGCAGGTCGCGCAAGCGGGCCCGAGTGACTGACAGCAATAGTTCAGATGCTGACTGGCCCGCGCCGGGGTCCAGCCGCAAGTCCAGCGGGCCATCAATCTTGAAGCTGAAACCCCGTGCCGGGTTGTCAATCTGCATGGACGACACCCCCAGGTCGGCCAGCACCACATCAAAGCCGCCACCCACCTCGGGCAGCAGCGTGGCCAGCTCCGAGAAGTTGATGCGCCGCACCTGCAAGGCCTGCTCGTCAAAGCCGAGCTTGCGCAGGCGCGCCTCGGTGCGCGGCAGCTCGATCGGGTCTACATCCATTCCAAATAAGCGGCCACCGGGCAGCAGCAGTGGCAGTATCTCGCGGGCATGCCCGCCATAGCCCAGGGTCGCGTCCAGCCCGGTCTCACCCGGTTGGGGTTTGAGGATCTCCAGAATTTCCTTGAC
>JANPAZ010000084.1:0-3307 GCA_031430225.1 Rhodoferax sp.
ACGAGACAGAAAACGTTGCCCAATCAAGGGCTTGAGCGCAGAATCGTGTGTAATTTATCAAGATTTTCGCCGATCCGGGCTCTAACCGGACTCGCAGGCACTTGGCCCGGGGGGCATTCGTAATGCAGCTAAATATGACGACACACATGATTGCGAAAACCAAAATGGCAAAAACAAAAGCACTTGCACAGTCTTGCAGATTACTCGCAACGACATCGCTCACACTTGCAGGTGCATTGTTGGCCAGTCAGGCGCTGGCACAAAACTTCCCTATCACCTCAGGCCAGCAGGCGACAGCAGACCAAGTTGCACAGGCCGGGGTTCCTTTGAGTGAACTGGCGGCTGATGCGCCAGACAACTACACCGTCAAAAGTGGGGATACCCTGTGGGCCATTTCCGGACTCTTCCTCAAAAGCCCGTGGCGCTGGCCCGAGTTGTGGGGCATGAACATGACGGAAATCAAGAACCCCCACAGAATTTACCCCGGTCAACAACTTTTTCTGGAGAAGAAAAACGGCCGCGCCACACTGCGTACAAGCCGGTCCGCGACGGACGGGTCGGGCGTACCGACCGTTCGGGTGTCGCCAAGAACTCGCTATCAGAGTCTGGCTGATGAATCCATTGCCACTCTCAAAACCCAGGCGATTGAGCCGTTTTTAGCCGAGCCCGTGATCGTGGATGAGAACGGACTGAAGGCGGCACCACGCATCGTCGCTGCGCAGGAAGGACGTGTTTTGTTGACGCGCGGGGACCGAGCCTATGCGCGGGGACCGGCCGACAAGCAGTTGGCTGACACGGGCGGCAAGTTGCCGCAATACCGCGTATTTCGCAATGCGACGCCGCTGAAAGACCCGATTACCGGAGAGGTACTTGGCTATGAGGCTCAATATGTTGGCAAGGCCGTGCTGGTTCGTGGTGAGTCAACTGCACAATCGACAGACAAAGAAGGAAAACCTCGCACAGACATCATCCCTGCCACCATCGACATTGTTGGCGCCAAGGAAGAGATGCGTGTGGGCGACCGCTTGCTACCTGAGCCCGAGCGGCAACTGAACAGCTATGCACCGCGCGCGCCCTCCAAGGCGGTCGACGCCCGTATCGTTTCTGTTTACGGCAGCAGCGTTGCCAACGCCGCGCAAAACCAGGTGGTTGTGATCAACCGCGGAATCGCAGACGGGATGGAAAGCGGCTATGTTTTGGCCATTTTGAAAGACGGTGAGCGCTTGATCGACAAGACCGATGAAGCCCGGCCCCAGATCAAGCTGCCCAACGAGCGCAATGGGTTGCTCATGGTGTTCCGTACTTTTGACAAGCTCTCGTATGCCCTGGTTCTGGACATCACCGAAGGTGTAAAGGTAGGCGACCGGCTGGTCAACCCAAAGTAGTCCAGCGCGAGTACCGATGGAGCGCGACGAACTCGCCGCCTGGCTGCGGTTGACGCTGACGCCCGGCGTCGGCAACGAAACTTCCCGCAAACTGCTTGCCGCCTTTGGCTTGCCGCAGGGCGTGTTCAGGCAGTCTCTGGCGGCATTGCAGCAGGTCGTGACGCCATCGCAGGCCATGCAACTGAAAGCCGAGCCGCCTGAATTGGTCGCACTGCTTGACACGACGTGGGACTGGCTTTGCGGCAAGGACTTGCCTCACAGTGGGAGCAACGACCGTGTCGGCCTGCCCTGGCGGCACATCGTGGCGTTGGGCGACGCCGACTATCCGGCGTCTCTGCTCAATATTGAAGATCCGCCCTTGATGCTCTACCTGATGGGGGCAGCTGACTTTCAAAAAAATAACAGTTGCGCCCCCATAGAAAAAGAGAAGTTCGCTATTGCTTTAGTAGCAGACAGTTTCAGCCAGAGTGTTGCGATTGTGGGAAGTCGCAATCCCACACCGCAAGGCCTGATCAATGCACAAGCCTTCTCCAAGACGCTTGTGGAAGCCGGTTTGACGGTCGTTTCCGGGCTGGCTCTGGGCATTGATGGTGCCGCTCATCAAGGCGCACTCGCCGGCGTGGCGAATTCAGGTCCTCATGACAACAGCCGGCTTGCCACGATCGCGGTTGTCGGCACCGGGCTGGATCGTGTCTACCCCAAAAGCCACCGCGACCTGGCGCATCGCATCACGCGTCAGGGGCTGATCATTAGTGAATACCCCCTGGGCACGCCACCACTGGCCGCCAACTTTCCCCGACGCAACCGCATCATTGCCGGTCTGTCGCAGGGAACGCTGGTGATTGAAGCCACACTGAAATCAGGCTCACTCATCACCGCCCGTCTGGCCGCAGAGCAGGGCAAAGAAGTCTTTGCCATACCGGGGTCCATTCACGCAATTCAGTACCGAGGCTGCCATGCGCTGATCCGGCAGGGTGCCAAATTGGTGGAGTCTGCACAGGACGTGCTGGAAGACATGAAACTCGAACAACCTGCTTTAACCAGAGCGTTCGATGGCGCTGATGGCAATGACGCAAGCGAGAGTCGGGACTTGGTACCCGATGAAGACATTTTGTTGCAGTCGTTGGGATTTGACCCGGTCAGCCTGGACGCTATTCAGGCTCGCACAGGGCTGGACACGCCGCGCCTTCAAGCGCTGTTGATGTCGCTTGAGCTCAATGGGCAGTTAACCCGGCTCCCCGGCGGTCTGTTTCAACGCATGGCCAGCGCCTGAACCCAATTTGTTCGCGATCGCCTGATCGTATTTTGTATGCGCATTGCTGCCTGCTTATCTCCAACCGGGCACGCAGCTTATGCGCTATATTGGGTTCATGTTTGAAGTACTTGCTTTCGTGTACGAAAATTACTGGAACGCACAAGCCTGCCCTGAATGGGACCACCTTGAGCGCAAACTCAATGCCGTCGGCTTTGACGCTCAGGAAATCGAGGAAGCTTTGAACTGGTTAACCGGGTTGAGCCTGGTAGCCCAGGGCATTGAAGTTAATCTTGACCGCGCTGCCGGTACTGCCGAAGGTCCCGCAAATGGCGCAGGTATCGCCAAAGCGGCAGCGTCGCCGGTGCAATCAACTAACAGCATGCGGATTTACTCGGTGGCCGAGCAGGACCACCTGGGGTCTGAGTGCCTGGGTTTTGTCACCTTCCTGGAAGCTTCGCAAGTACTTCCCCCGTCCATGCGAGAAATCGTCATTGACCGGGCTATGGCAGCGCCGGGTGACCCACTGCCACTGGATGACCTCAAAATCATCGTCTTGATGGTTTACTGGAGTTTTGGCGAGGAGCCTGACGCGTTGGTCCTCGACGAATTGTGTGACGACAGCCGAGACCGCATCGCGCACTGAGCCCAAACCCTGAAACCCCTACCC
>JANPAZ010000085.1:0-3282 GCA_031430225.1 Rhodoferax sp.
CTCGGCCGCGCGCGATGGCCCTCCCGATTTCCAGGCCCGTGGGCCGATGGCCGTGAAGCTCCCAAGTTCGGCAGCAACACGGGCCTGCACGGCGTAGGCCATGTCGGCTCCGGGCTCGACTTCGGCGCGAGGCAGCAGTTCGGCGGCATTGGCCGTCTGGCCGGTCTTGCGGGCGTGCACCAGTGCGCGCACTGTGGATTCAATGATTGTCAGCATGGTCCTAGAGGTTTCATAGTGCTGGCCAGCGCTCAGCCCAAGGTGCGTGTGCCTCAAAGGCTTCGCCCAGGTCCAGCAGCATGTCGTCTTGGCCATAGGGGCCGATCAACTGGATACCAATGGGCATGCCTTCGGCGGACGGCCGGGCCGGCAACGCCAGGCCCGGCAGGCCCGCAGCGTTGACCCAGCCGGTGTACGCGGCATGCCCGCGCGGGCCGACCGCCTGACCGTCTATGACGGTCGGATAAGCTGCCTGCGCTGGCCAAGGGAGGGCCGCAGCAGCCGGCATCATGATGACGTCAAAGCGGTCGAACATAGCAGCGCTCTCGGTGCGCATGCGCCGCACGTTCTCCATGATCTGCCACACCTGAGAGCCCGAGACACGCCGGCCGGCCTGTGCCGCCTCCTGGTACTTGGGGCTGACCTGCGCTTCCCAATCGGGATGTCGATCGAACATCGCTGCCAGGCCCACCTGCCCGATTTGCGACCAGGCCTCAAAGATGATGGTCACATCCAGTGGCAGGGCACCCTCTTCCACGTGGTGGCCGAGCGCGGCCAGTTGACCTGCAGCCTGTCGGCAGCTTGCGGCAATCTGTCGGTCAAGCGGGTTGGCATTCAGATGTTCAACGTAAAGCACCCTCAGTGGTGCGCTTGGCCTTGATTGATTGGCAGCATGGGCGGCGGCCAGAGACGAGCGGTCGGCAGCCGAAGGCCCACGCACCGCGTCGAATAGAAGGCGGGCGTCGGCCACCGTGCGCGCAATCGGCCCGATGCAGTCGAAGTCGAGCAACAAGCCGGGCAGCGTGTGGTGGCGCGGCCAGGCGCTGAGCGATGGCTTCAACCCGACAAGGCCCGTGTGCGAGGCCGGCCTGCGGATTGAGCCGCCGCCATCCTGGGCAATCGCCAGCGGGCCGATGCCAGCCGCCACCGCCGCCACCGCGCCGCCGCTTGAGCCCCCAGGCGTCAGCGCCGGATTCCACGGGTTGCCAGTGGCACCAAACAACGGGTTGGCGGTGTAACCATCGTTGGCAAACTCCGGCACATTGGTCTTGCCAAGGATGAGCGCACCGGCACTGCGCGCGCGTGCCGCGGCCAGCTCGTCGTAGCCGGGCCGGTAATCCCGCAACGCGGCGGTGCCACAGGTGGTGGGCAGGTCGGCCAGAAACAGGCTGTCTTTGACGGTCAGCGGAATGCCGTCAAGCGTTGACAGAGGACGACCCTGGGCAAAGCGCTGGGTTGACGCGACGGCTTCGGCGAGTACCGCCTCGTCGCGCCGCGCCACGACGGCGTGCAGGCGAGGGTTGACCGCATCCGTGCGCGCGTGGATGGCCCGCACCACCTCAGACGGCGTCAGGCTGCGCTCGCGGTAGCGGTTCATGAGTTGGGTGGCGGGCAATTGCCAGAGGTGTTCAGTCATACGCCGCGCGCCCGGTCAGCCTTGAATTTTTCCCGGAATGCACCGAACGCCCCGGCATCGAGGGCTTCACGCACTTCACGCATCAGGTTCAGGTAGTAGTGCAGGTTGTGCACGCTGGCCAGCATGGGGCCGAGCATTTCGCCGCAGCGATCCAGGTGGTGCTGGTAGGCTCGGCTGAAACCATCGCGTCCGCCATCAGCCCATGAGATTTTGGATGTGCCCGCACAGGCATAGCAGGTGCAGGTCACGTCCAGCGGCTGTTCGTCAGCCTTATGCCGCGCGTTGCGGACCTTCAGGTCACCATAGCGTGTGAACAGCGTGCCGTTGCGCGCGTTGCGGGTTGGCATCACGCAGTCAAACATATCCACGCCCTGCGCCACGCCCTCGACCAGGTCTTCCGGCGTACCCACGCCCATCAGGTAGCGCGGCTTGTGCGCGGGCAGGCGGTGCGGGGTGTGCGCCATGATGCGCAGCATCTCTTCCTTGGGCTCTCCCACGCTGACGCCACCGACTGCGTAACCGGGGAAATCCATTTCGACCAATTGGTCAAGCGACTCCTGGCGCAGGTGCTCAAACATGCCTCCCTGCACAATGCCAAACAACGCGTTGGGGCTGGCTTTGTCACCTTGCAGCTTGGCAAATTCCGTCTTGCAGCGTCGGGCCCAGCGCAGGCTGAGTTCCATCGAGCTACGTGCCTCGGCTTCTGTAGTGAGCTGCCCTTTGGTCTTTGGCTCTACCGATATGTACGGTGTGCACTCGTCAAACTGCATGACGATGTCGCTGTTCAAAGTGGTCTGGATCTGCATGCTGATCTCGGGTGTCAAAAACAGCTTGTCGCCATTTACGGGGCTGGAGAATTTCACACCCTCTTCTGAAATCTTGCGCATTTCGCCCAGACTCCACACCTGAAAACCGCCGCTGTCGGTCAGGATGGGCTTGTTCCATTTCTCAAACTTGTGCAGGCCTCCAAAGGTTTGCATCACGTCCAGCCCGGGGCGCATCCACAGGTGAAAGGTGTTGCCCAGAATGATCTGAGCGCCCATGTCTTCCAGACTCTGGGGTGTAACTCCCTTCACCGTGCCATAGGTGCCCACCGGCATGAAGATGGGTGTTTGCACTACCCCGTGGTTCAGGGTTAGCGTGCCACGGCGCGCATGGCTGCCGGGATAGTTGCCAGTTGGAGAATCCGTTTGGAGCAGGTCAAATTTCAGCATGCCCCTATTGTCTTGCATGGCAGCGTGGGCCAAGAAAAAGGGGGCTCAAGGCCCCCGCTTTTGGCAAAGGGCCACGTTCGGCTACTTCATGCCGTCTATACCCGCCTTGGCCACCACGCCGTCCTGCTCGGCGCTGCCGCCCGACACGCCAATTGCACCAATGATCTTGCCATCGGCCATTAAAGGCACGCCGCCTTCAACTGCGTTGGCACCCCGCAGCGTCAAAACCCGCAGGCCTGCACCGCCAGCGGCAAGCACATCCTGAAACACCTTGGTGGGACGTCGGTACAGGGCAGCGGACGCGGCCTTGTCTTGCGACACGGCAACGCTGCCGTACTGTGTGTTGTCCATGCGCTCAAAGGCCACCAGCATGCCGGCCGTGTCTACAACGGCAATGGCCATGGGCAGGTTTTGCTTGCGGGATTCGGCTACAGC
>JANPAZ010000086.1:0-6447 GCA_031430225.1 Rhodoferax sp.
GGCTTGGCAATGGGCGCGTAGGCATAGTCCGGCACATATCCGGCTGGCACACTCCAGTTCCAGTCGCGCAGCAACGGCAGCAAGATGGCCTTGACCTGCATTTCGGCAAAGTGCAGGCCCAGGCACATATGGGCGCCGCCGCCGAACGGTGCCCAGGCAAAGGCGTGGCGTCTGTGCTCGGCGCGTTCGACTGAAAACCGCTCGGGGTCAAACTGTTCCGGGTGAGTCCACCATTCGGCAGAGCGATGCACCTGTATCGGAAACACCGCCACAGGCGTGCCGGCCGGTATTTTCTGGCCATGGATCTCAAAGTCTACAAGCGCGCGTCGTGCAATGGTGGGAAGCGGCTGGTACAGACGCAGTGATTCCTTGAAGACCAGTTCAACTTCCGTCATCACCGCCAGGTCATCCAGCGTGGGGGCGCGCCGCCCGTCGTCCTGAATCACTTTAGCCATACTCAGCGCTTCGCGCCGCAAACGCGCCTGCCACTCGGGGTGCTTGGCCAGCGCATACACCATGGTGGTGATGGCGCTGGTGGTGGTGTCGTGAGCAGCCATCATGATGAAGATCAGGTGATCGACAATTTCTTCGTCACTGTATTGCGTGTCGTGTTCGTCACGGGCGTGGCAGAGTTGGGTAAACAGGTCATTGCCTTCGCCAGCCCGGCGTTGCGCAACGCGTTCCCGGATGAAACCAGCAAGACGCGCACGGGCACTAACGCCCCTTGCATAGGTACGCCCCAGAACGGGGATGCGCACCACGGCCACAGATGCCGCCACCAAATCTGAAAAATCGGCGCTGATCTGATCAATTTCGGAGTCAAGTTGGGTGCCCAAAAACACGTCAGCGGCAATTGCCAGTGTGAGGCGTTTGATGGCGACATAGAACTTGAAATCGCCTTCACCCGCAGTTTTACCCCATCGCGCAACAGTCTCTTCAATGCGCGGACTCATGGCCTCCAGGTAGCGTGCCAATGCCTCTTTGCGAAACGCAGGCAGCATCAGCCTGCGGTGCCAGCGGTGGTCGTCGGCATCGCGCAACATGAGCCCACGCGGGAATAAGTCGGCCAGCACACGCTCCCAACCCAGCTTGGCAGAAAACCGCCCCGCCCGGTCAAACAGGACCAGCTCGTTGGCTTGCGCTGACATCAAGTAAACCGACTGCCCAAACATCCACCAGCCGCGCGACACCGGGCCACATTTGGCGTGCACGCGCTGGGCGAACGCCAACGTGTTGGACAAGAAACGCGCCTCACTGACCAGCGGCCAATCGCCCGTGCTGGGAATGTGCTCCAGCGCTTCAGGAGACGGGCGTCGGGGGCGTGTCAGCCGGGCAGTCAGTGGGTTCATGGCGTCTCAATGGGTTGTTGTTACAAAGCGCGCCAGAGTCAGCAGGCTGGCCAACGCCCACAGGGAAAAGGCGAACCTTTTGAAACGCTTCATCAATACGAGCGTGGCAAACCCAGCACATGCTCCGCCACGTAGGCATAGATCATGTTGGTTGATATAGGTGCCACCTGGTAGAGCCGCGTCTCACGGAACTTGCGCTCCACGTCGTATTCACACGCAAAGCCAAAGCCGCCGTGGTACTGAATGCACACGTTGGCGGCCTCCCACGAGGCCTTGGCGGCCAGGTACTTGGCCATGTTGGCTTGCGCGCCGCAGGGCTGGTGTGCGTCATACAGGCGGCAGGCCTCATAGCGCATGAGGTTGGCGGCTTCTACTTCAATGTAAGCATCGGCAATGGGGAACTGAACGCCCTGGTTTTGCCCAATGGGGCGGCCGAAGACCACGCGCTCCTTGACGTATTTAGAGATGCGGTCAATGAACCAGTAGCCGTCTCCTATGCATTCAGCAGCGATCAGTGTGCGCTCGGCGTTCAGGCCGTCCAGAATGTATTTGAAGCCTTTGCCCTCTTCACCAATCATGTTCTCCACCGGGATCTCCAGGTTCTCGAAAAACAGCTCGTTGGTTTCGTGGTTGACCATGTTGGCAATGGGGCGCACGGTCATGCCGGATTTTTCGGCAAGGCGCAGGTCAACCATGAAGATCGACAAACCTTCAGACTTTTTCTTGACATCTGCGAGTGGCGTCGTGCGGGCCAGCAGAATCATCCAGTCGGAGTGCTGCACGCGACTGATCCACACCTTTTGGCCGTTGACCACATAGCGGTCGCCCTTTTTGACGGCGGTGGTCTTGATCTTGGTGGTGTCGGTGCCGGTGGTGGGCTCGGTCACACCCATGCTTTGCAGGCGCCATTCGCCTTTGGCAATCTTGGGAAGGTACAGCTCTTTTTGAGCTTTGGAGCCGTGTCGCAACAACGTGCCCATGTTGTACATCTGGCCGTGGCAGGCACCCGAATTGCCACCGCAGCGGTTGATTTCTTCCATGATGACCGAAGCCTCGGTCAGGCCCAGGCCCGAGCCACCGTACTCGGACGGGATCAGCGCGGCCATCCAGCCGGCTTGGGTGAGTGCGTCGACAAACGCTTCGGGGTAAGCGCGCGCGGCATCGACTTTGCGGTGGTATTCGTCGGGAAACTCGGCACACAGGGCGCGCACTGCGTCGCGGATGTCCTGGTATTTTTGATGCTGGGAATCGGTCGTGGTTTGCATGACGGCAGCTTACATGAATTGGGCTTGCAAGGAGATGTCGACCCAAAGCGGGCACTCCTGCTGCAGGTGGCCCCGTTTTTAAATGTCAACCGCATAATTTGCCCGTAGAACATCTCTTGTCAAGATCGACTTCTTGTTCTATCCTAAGTTCACTTAAGAAAGTCATATGGCTTTTTTGACAGGAGACAAAACTTGGACAACGCGTTAAACCCCCTGTTGGGCACCTGGCAACTGGTGCGCTGGGAAATCACCTATGGCGATGGCCGGGCACCCAGCTTGCCGTTTGGCGCGCTGGCCACCGGGCTGATCCTCTATGCGAATGACGGCTGGATGAACGCCTGCATTGCTCGTGGCGCGCGCCCCAGGTTGTCCAGCGAGAGTGTTCGCAGCGCACCGGAGGCCGAATGCCTCTCCGCTTTTGAGAGCTTTTTTCAGTACGCCGGCCGGTACGAAATGCGCACCACCCATGGCCAGCAGCAGGTGGTGCACAGCGTGACTCACTCACTCAACCCGAATTTCGTAGGCACGCAGCAGGTGCGCAACATGAGCTTTGCGCCCGACGGCGGGCTCACACTGTCGGCGTCTGACACTGTGCCGGGCACTGACGTGGCGCGCCACCACCGGCTTATCTGGTCGCGCCAGGCCCCGACTCCTGGAGCTTCAGCGTGAACCTGTTCGAGAAGCATCGCCTCACGTTTGAGCGGGCCAAAACGGCGTGCCGGGAGCGGCATTGCTGGAGCCCTTTCCCGGAATTGCCAGCCAAATACCCGGATGCCGCCGAGGCGCAGGCCGCCGGGCTGAAGGCCTATCAGGCGCATTTGGGCAGCCGGTTCGATTTGAACCAGCCGGGCAGCGTCATCGCCGAGGTGGGCGAAGAAGTTTCTCCATACACGCAGCACACATTGGGCATCCGATACCCGCAGTCGGACGTCGACCCGCTTTTTGACGCGGCTGAGTTGGCCATGAGCAGCTGGGCGGCAGTCTCCATTGAGACTCGCATCGGCGTGCTGATGGAGGTGATTGACGTCATCTACCGCGAGCATCTTTTTGAGATGGCACAAGCCGTGATGCATACAGCCGGCCAGAGCTACAACATGGCCTATGCCGGCTCGGGCGTCAACGCGCTGGACCGGGGCATCGAGGCGCTGGTGTATGCCCATCAGGCCATGACGGCGGTGACGCCCACAGCGCGGTGGGAGCGTCAGTTTGGGCCGTCCCGCATCGTGCTGGATAAAACCTATCGCCTGGTGCCGCGTGGCGTCGCCGTGTGTTTCTCATGTGCAAGCTTCCCGACCTGGAATGCCTGGCCGTCCATGATGGCCAGTCTGGCCACGGGCAATGCCGTCATCGTCAAACCGCACCCGGCCACCGTGCTGCCGATGGCGATCTCGGTGCGCGTGTTTCGCCAAGTGCTGGGCGCAGCAGGGTTCGATGCCAATCTGGTTACGCTGGCACTCGACACAACCACTGAGCCCATCGGCAAGGTACTGGTCAAGCACCCAAAGACCGCTATGGTTGATTTCACGGGCAGCGTGCGATTTGGCCAGTGGGTGGAGCAAAACGCCTACCCGGCGCTGTGTTTTACCGAGACAGCCGGCTGCAACACAGTGGTAATTGAGTCCGCCGATGACCTCGATGCCGCGCTGCGCAGCCTGGCCACCACGCTGTGCATGTTCAGCGCACAGATGTGCACCAGCCCGCAGAACATTTATGTGCCGTCGGGTGGCGTCAAAACGCCACAAGGTACGGTACCGCTCAACGAGGTGGCGCGCCGTTTGGCTGAGGCGGTAGCCGCGTTGACGGCCGAACCCAAGAAAGCCGCGATGATTCTGGCGACCATCCAGTCCGATCAAACCATCAGTTTGCTATTGAATATAGAGCAAACTATTGAATCAATACGAGGGCCAAGTGTCAATATTATTCTAAAGTCCCGCTCGTACGCCCACCCGGACTTCCCCGGGGCGCGTACCAGCACGCCACTGATGGTGCAGGTCGACAAAACCCAGCGCCACCTTTATGGCGAAGAGCGCTTTGGCCCCATCAGCTTTGTGATTGCCTGCGACGACGCGGCTGACGCACTGCATCAGGCCACGTCTGATGTGAAGCAGTTTGGCGGTCTCACCGCGTTTTTGTACTCCACCGATGAGGACTACATCACCCGGGCCGAAGCGGCCTATGCCCGCGCCGGTGCGCAGCTCACCATCAATCTCACTGGCGCCATGCCTTTGAACTTTGCCGCAGCCTACAGCGACTACCACGTGACGGGCCTGAACCCGGCGGGCAATGCGGCGTTGACCAGCCTGGCTTTTGTCGCCAGCCGGTTTTGCATCACACAGTCGCGACGCCCTGCCCCAGCAGCAGCAGCCAGCGCGAACTCGACCCTGTCCGACGCGCTCACCCGCGCCACTTGATCCTCCACTTGACTCGATCAGATAAGGAAACTTGCCATGAACTCACGCACCTCACCCGAAAATCTCGCGCCCTTCGGTGAAGACTATGGCCCGCTGCTCACGGGTGTTTATGCCCCGGTGGCGGATGAGCTGGAACTGAAGGACCTCAAGCTCATCAAGGGCAGCATCCCCAAGGACCTCAATGGTGTTTACCTGCGCGCCGGCCCCAATGCACGCTATGCGCCCAATGGCAGATATCACCCGTTTGACGGCGACGGCATGGTGCATTCGGCGCATTTTGACAACGGCCAGCTCACCTACCGCAACCGCTGGGTGCAGACCGAAGGCTTCGTTGAAGAACAGCAGGCCGGGCACTCTACTTATTACGGCATTCGCGAGACGCTCAAAGGTCGCCCGGACAAACGCCTCAAAGACACGGCCAACACTGACCTGGTAGGGCACCGGGGCCGCGCGTTGGCGCTTTGGTACATGTCGGGCGACGCGTATGAGATCGACCCCATCACCCTGGAAACGCTGGGTAAATCACAGGCGATTGCCAATAGTGGAGGCAAGATTTCGGCACACGCCAAGGTTGATGAGATCACTGAAGAGCTGATGTTCTTTGACTACGGCAATGACGCGCCCTACATGCACTACGGCGTCATCGGTGCTGATGGCGCACTCAAGCACTATGTGCCTATTGATTTGCCAGGCGCGCGCCTGCCGCACGACATGGCCGTGACCGAGCACTATTCGGTGATGCATGATCTGCCGCTCTTCCATGACCATGAAGCCATGGCGCTGGGCCGTCACAAGATCCAGTTCCACCCGGAGATGCACACCCGCTTTGGCGTGATACCGCGCTTCGGTGCGCGTGACAGCATCCGCTGGTTCAACTTCTCGCCCTGTTACGTGTATCACGTCGTCAACTCGTGGGAGGAACGCGATGGCAAGGGCGGTGAAGTGGTGGTGATGGTGGGTTGCCGCTACATGCCTGTGCTGGATGCCAATGGCAATATCGACGCGCAGCGCACCGCCAAGGACGTGGCTGAACTGGTCATGCATGCCCGGCTTTGGGTCTGGAAGATGAACCTCGCCACCAGCGAAACAACCGAGCATGTACTTAACGACAAAATCAACGCCGAGTTCCCCACCTTCAATGGTCGCCTGACGGGGCGCAAGACCCGTTTTGGCTACCTGGTGGATCACTCGGACACCGTCACGCTGCAATGGTCAGGTGTGCGCAAGTTCGATCTCCAGACGGGCGCTGATCTGGGCGGCTGGTCAGACGACACGCAACACAGCTGGTATTCCGAGCCCTGGTTTGCCGAGGCCGACGCGCCGCAATCGGAAGACCATGGCTACGTCATCGCCTTCCAGTGGAACGACGCCTTGAAGCGCCAGACGCTTGATATTTTTGACGCCAGAAACGTGGGCCAGGGC
>JANPAZ010000087.1:0-23842 GCA_031430225.1 Rhodoferax sp.
CTCGCTTCTTTGATCCTTGCAGCTGCGGCAGTCACGCTGTCTGCACCGGCTTCAGCGCAATTTGCCAAACCTGAAGACGCCATCAAATACCGCAAAGCTGCCTTGACAGTAATGGGTGCCCATTTTGGCCGCGTCGCAGCGATGGCAAATGGCCGTATTCCATTCGACGCGAAAGTAGCGGCTGACAATGCTTCGATCGCCGAGACTGTTTCCAAGCTGCCATGGGCTGGTTTTGTGGATGGTTCAGACAAAGGTGACACAAAGGCCAAGGCTGAGATCTGGAGCGATAACGCCAAATTCAAGGATGCCAGCGAAAAGATGCAGGGTGAAATGGTAAAACTGGCTGCCGCAACCCGGACCGGTAATTTGGACGCGATCAAAAGCGCAGTTGGCGCCACGGGCGGTTCATGCAAAGCCTGCCACGACGCTTTCCGTAAGGAGTGATAGGGACGGCATGGCGCTCAACTTGCTGAATATTTTGTAGCATTGCGCGCTCGAGGCGGCATTCAAAGGGGCCCAATTCCAGTGGAAGCGGGCCCCTTTTGCGTGCCTACTGTTTCAGGTTTGCGCCAGCAATCGCTCGATAAGAATGTGCAATTCAGCAAAATCGGGCTCACCGACGAAGCGCTTCACGATCTCGCCACGCTTGTTGACAACATAAGTGGTCGGCGTCAGCTTTACATCACCCCAAGCCTTTGCAACGCCTCCCGTATTGTCAATGGCGACGTTGAACGGTAGCTTGCGGGTCTCTGCGTAATTTACGACATAGCTCGGCGGGTCATAGCTCATCGCTACCGCAATGGTGTCGAAGCCCTTGGCGTGATATTTTTGATAGGTCGAAACAATCTTTGGCATTTCGGCGACGCAGGTCACGCAACTTGTCGCCCAGAAGTTGACCAGCGTTACCCGTCCTTTCAAATCTTCATTGGTTCGTTTTGAACCATCGAGCAGTACGAACGTTGAGGTGGGTGCGATCGTTGTGCCTGTATTGTAAAAAACCATTACACCTGCTCCCACGATGGCGAGTGCTGCGGCAAGATAGAGGATTCGTTTCATTTGGGAGATAGATTCATGGATCGCAGACAGTTTAATTCCGTTTCAGCTTCGGCTTTCGCCACCCTCATCACGCTTGCCCACCAGCAGGCATTGGCACTGTCCTTGGGGGATCTGACAAACGCCGAAGCTTCTCAGGGTCTCAAAGTTGCGCTAGAAAAAGGTGCGTTGGCAGCTGTAGGCTTGCTGGGTAAGACAGATGGATTCCTGGGCAATGAAAAAGTTCGGATTCCTCTGCCCGGTTTTCTCGAGGACGCGGCCAAGCTATTGCGAAACTTTGGCCAAGGTGGCCAGATTGACGAGTTGGTCACGTCGATGAATCGCGCGGCCGAAACCGCCGTGCCCATGGCCAAAGACATGCTCGTCGGCGCGGTGAAAACCATGAGCGTCAATGACGCCAAAAACATTTTGTCGGGCGGGTCAACGTCGGTGACCAGTTTCTTTGCAGAAAAGACACGCGAACCGCTGAACTTGAAGTTTCTGCCCGTTGTGACCAAAACGACCGAAAAGGTGGGCTTGGCCAACAAATACAACGAACTGGCCGGCAAGGCGGCTGGTTTTGGTCTGATGAAGAAAGAAGACGCCAACATCCAGCAGTACGTGACCGGGAAATCCCTTGACGGCCTCTATTACATGATTGGCGAAGAAGAGAAAAAGATTCGACAGGACCCGATTGGAACCGGCAGCGCTATCCTCAAAAAGGTGTTCGGCGCGTTGCAATGATGAAGGCTGTCTTGATCAGCGCCCCTGCAAAGCTGCTTAAAGCACCTTGGACATTTCAATGACCAGCGCTTCGGGCAGTTCTTGCGACATTTCGTCGCGGTTAATTCGGGTCATTTTTTCGCCCATCCATCCGGCCATAGTCAGCGCGTTGGATTCGTAGGCCACTTCAATGAAAGGGAAATTGGGTTGCATGCGCAACAAATCTGCGCGCAACTCATCAAACTTTTCATCTTTGAAGCGCTCATCCACAATGATCAGCTCCGGTTGTTCCATCTCACAAAACCGGACAGCCATCAGAGATGTTGGCACGCTGTCCACAAGCATACCCAACCCGCGGCACACTGACTTTGCGTCCTCGCGCAGCTTGATGTCGCTGCTAACGATCAGAACCCGATGTCCTCCCAAAATGCGGCCTGCGTTTCCGGCCCGCGCAGTGGAGTCCAGATCCATCTCCATAGAGGTCAGCCCGTCATACTTGTGGACGGTGCGTGGAAACTCCAGAGTCAGCGTGGTCTCGCTGGTCGACTGATCCCGATCCAGCGTGGCCCCAATGGCAGTGGCGATCTCGGCGACAAGGTACCAGCCAAGTCGCTCCGGTGCCGCATCGCCATCGTCCAACGGGAGACTCGCGGTGACAGTCTGGCTGGTCTTGAGTTTCAAAACAGCGTTCTCAGGCCAGTTTTTAATCTCCAGCGACACCACCAGCCGTTGCCCTAGCTCGCCGACCCAGTCGATTGCCGCATCGATCAGTGTGGCGACCAACTCGGGATTGACAAGCACAGTGACGGGTTTGATGCTGCGATGAAGCTCCACACCGTGGAGTCGAAAATTATGCGAATGCTCATCCAGAATGTGGTTCACCACCAGGTGCAAATCCACTTCGTCGTGGGCGTATCGTCCGCGACCACTGGCAACCTTCATAAGCAGCTGGCTTTGTACGGCAAGCTTGCTGATGTCGCGAGCAACGTCCCCAAGGGGTTGAGCCTGCAGTTGATTAAGGGCACCAGAGGCAATCAGCGCGCTGATCTGCCGCTGCAAAAGAGCCAAGGGCTCTGTGAGTTGAGCGCCAATGACTCCCGCCAGTGTGTAGCCGGGACGCTCATCACCGGTCATGGCGGAGTCTGCTGCGCTGATTTCGAGCGCTGCGGGCATCGTGACCGAATATCTGCTATCTGTCGCCACGGATTCGAACCCTTTCATGCCTCAGATTAAAACGCAACCGGCTCCGCTTGAAACGTAAAGTTTGCAGGCTGTCAAACACTTGGATAATCGCACCATGCCGATGTCTGTCAAAGTACTTTTACTATTTATAACTCTGGTGCTGGCGGCATGCAGCCCCGCATTGAATTGGCGCGAAGTCCGGATCAAAGGGGCAAACCTCGCCGCGATGCTTCCGTGCAAGCCTGACGAAGGCTCGCGGGTCGTGCCACTTGGGGGCAAAGACATCGAGATGTACATGAGCGGGTGTGATGCAGCAGATGCAACTTTTGCCGTAGCGCATGTCAAATTGGCTCAGGCTGCCAACGTTTCTGAGGTGGTTTCGCAATGGCGAACAGCGACGCTTGGGAACATGGGAGCGACGTCCTCGACGTTCGTGCGCCTCAGGGACCCGCTGGGTGACTCATCTGTGTCAGGGGCGATGCTCACGGCGCAGGGGCAGCGCAAGGATGGCACCGCCGTCCAGATGCAGGGGGTGTGGTTTGCGCGCGGCACCCAGATTTTTCATGCAGTTGTGTATGCGCAAAGCATTTCCCCGGAGATCACGGAGACATTCTTCCCGGGACTCAGACTCCAATGACGAACATGTCAAAGCGTTTGGCCGTCGCCATTTTTATAGCGTTTGGCGTCGCTTATTTTTTCTCGGCGCTGATCCGTGCCATCACCGCGACGCTGTCTCCGACGCTGACGGCTGAGTTCTCCCTGAATGCGCGCGACCTGGGGCTGCTAGCCGGGGGCTACTTCCTGGGGTTTGCGGCGACTCAGTTGCCGCTGGGTGCCTTGCTGGACCGGCACGGGCCCAAACGTGTGATCCTGTGCTTTCTCACCATTGCCGTACTGGGTTGCCTGGCGTTTTCACAGGCGACCAGTTTCGTGGGTCTGTTGGCGGCCCGTGTGCTTTGCGGAGTAGGCGTAAGTGCCTGCCTGATGGCACCGCTGACGGGGTATCGTCGATGGTTTGATGCAACAACGCAACTGCGCACCAATTCCTGGATGCTGATGACGGGTTCACTGGGCATGGTGGCATCCACACTACCTGTTCAGTGGCTGATGCCGCACGTGGGCTGGCGCCCTTTATTCCTGGGGCTTGGGGTACTTGTATTGGTATCCATGGCCTTGATTGCCTGGCAAGTTCCCGGTTGGCCTTCGCCCCAATCGGCGCCGTCTTCGCGTGCCGCTCCCACCACTTACATGGAAGTGTGGCGGCACCCGTATTTCCGCAAGATGACGCCGATCGGGTTTTTTTGTTACGGCGGACTGGTGGCGATGCAAACCTTGTGGGCGGTGCCGTGGATGATGCGTGTTGTGGGCTTTACGGCCATTCAAGCGGCAACAGGGCTGTTCTGGATCAACATGGGTATGCTGGTCAGCTTCTGGGCGTGGGGTATGGTCAATCCATGGCTATCCCGCCGAGGCTTGAGCGCAGAGCGGTTGATTCAGCGTGGACTGCCGTTGAGTTTCGTTCTATTTGCTATATTAATAATAGCAAACAATTCAATATCAATGTGGGCAGGTTGGCTGTTTGCTTTGTATTGTATGAGCTGCACGTTTGTCTCGCTGGCACAGCCCGCTGTCGGTATGGCGTTTCCTGCGGCCCTGGCCGGGCGGGCGCTGTCGGCTTACAACCTGGTGATATTTTCTGGGGTTTTCGTCATCCAGTGGGGTATCGGTTTGCTGGTGGACGGGTTTCGAGCTCTAGGCATGTCAGAAGTGCAGGCGTTTCAGTCGGCGTTTTCGGTGTTTCTGCTCTGCTGCGTTGCCTCGTATGTGCATTTTCTGATGGCGAAAAGTGATAATCAGACCGCTCATGAATAACGGAATCCTCATCATTGCTCATGCCCCGCTGGCCAGTGCCCTGCGCCAGTGCGTGCTGCATGTTTTCCCCGATAGCGCCGCGACCTTGCTTGCGATCGATGTTCAGCCCAACGTGCCACCGGAGGAAACGCTGGCGTCGGCCCAAATCACAATGGCACAGATGGGCGTGGCCCACACACTGGTTTTGACCGACATGTTTGGTGCTACGCCGTGCAATGTGGCACAAAAGGTGGTCGATGGCGTCAAATCCAAACTTATTGCCGGTGTCAATCTCCCCATGCTGTTGCGCTGCATGACCTACAGGCATGAGCCGCTGGATGCGCTCGTTGCACGGGCCATGGCTGGCGGAGCCCAAGGCGTTATGCAGGTGGCCATTTCTGCACCTCAAAACCAGGTACGTAAAAAAAATGATCAAGACATCCATCAGCATCAGCAATAAGCTGGGACTTCATGCCCGCGCGTCAGCCAAGCTGACCAAGCTCGCCGGGAGTTTTCCCTGCGAAGTCTGGATTGCCAGAGGCGAGCGCCGCGTCAACGCCAAAAGCATCATGGGCGTGATGATGCTCGCGGCCGGTATTGGCGCAACGGTTGAAATTGACACAGACGGCGACCGCGAACAAGACGCCATGGACGCGCTGCTGTCCCTGATCAACGACAAATTCGGAGAAGGTGAGTGACTGTCGAAGTGCCCCATGTGGGTGGGCAATTTTCCGACGGGCTGCCCCTAGGAAAATTAGCCCCCTCGGGGGGCAGCGCTGCACACGAAGTGGCGAGCGTGGGGGCCATTCCATGACTTTCTCCATCCACGGCCTCGCGGTCGCACGCGGCATCGCCATCGGACGGGCTGTGCTGGTGGCGTCGAGTCGCGTGGATGTGGCGCACTATTTCATAGGCGCTGGCGAAGTCGAAACCGAGATTGACAGGGTGCGGGTGGGGCGCAACGCGGTTGTTGACGAAATTCATCGGCTGCAGAAAAGCATTGCGCATATGGGCCCCAAAGAGGCACCGCATGAGCTGGCCGCCCTGCTCGATGTGCACTTGATGCTGTTGCAAGACGAAGAGCTGATTAGCGGTGTCAAGCACTGGATTACCGACCGGCTGTACAACGCCGAGTGGGCATTGACATCACAATTTGAAGTCATTGCCCGACAGTTTGACGAAATGGAAGACGAGTACTTGCGTGAGCGCAAGGCGGATCTGGAGCAGATCACCGAACGGGTTTTGCGCGCCATGAAGGGCGTAGCGTCGCCCATCGTTCAACCCTCGACACCACGCGGCGGTCGCAAACAATCCCAGGACCTGTTGCTGGACGACACGGTTGACGTGCCGCTGGTACTGGTGGCGCACGATCTGTCGCCTGCGGACATGTTGCAGTTCAAGCAAAGCGTTTTTGCCGGATTCATCACTGACGTTGGCGGCAAAACCTCGCACACGGCCATTGTCGCCCGCAGCATGGATATCCCGGCCGTGGTGGGTGCGCGCCAAGCCAGTCAATTGGTGCGTCAGGACGACTGGGTCATCATCGACGGCGATGCCGGCGTGGTGATCGTGGACCCTTCACCCATCATCCTGGCCGAATACGGTTTCAAACAACGCCAGGGCGAACTGGAACGCGGACGCCTGAGCCGTTTGTTGCACACGCCAGCCGTCACCATGGACGGCCAGAAAGTCGAGTTGCTGGCCAACATTGAAATGCCTGAAGACGCCATTGGCGCCGTCAAATCCGGGGCGGTGGGCGTGGGCCTGTTCCGCAGTGAATTTCTTTTCATGGGCCGTCAGGGCAAGTTGCCAGACGAAGAAGAGCAGTACCAGGCATACAAGCGTGCCATAGAGGGCATGCAAGGTTTGCCAGTCACCATACGCACAGTGGATATAGGAGCCGACAAGCCGCTCGACAAAGCCACAGACAGGGCTTTGCACGACGATGCCCATCTGAATCCTGCCCTCGGGCTGCGCGCTATTCGTTGGAGTCTGGCTGACCCGGCCATGTTTTTGACCCAATTGCGTGCTATTTTGCGCTCCGCCGTGCACGGGCAAGTCAATCTTTTGATTCCCATGCTGGCCCATGGCAGTGAAATACGCCAGACCATTTCATTGCTTGACCACGCCCGCGCCGAACTGGACAACCGGGGCGTTGCGTATGGGCCTTTGCAACTGGGCGCGATGATCGAAATCCCCGCTGCAGCGCTGACACTTAAAGTGTTCCTGAAATACTTTGATTTTCTGTCCATCGGCACCAATGACCTTATCCAATACACCCTGGCCATTGACCGCGCTGATGAATCTGTCGCCCATCTTTACGACCCGCTTCATCCGGCAGTGCTGCGTCTTGTGTCTGAGACCATTGCTGAATGCAACGCCCAGGGCAAAGGGGTCAGCGTGTGCGGCGAGATGGCGGGCGATGTGAGCCTGACGCGGCTGTTGTTGGGCCTGGGGCTTCGCAGCTTTTCCATGCACCCCGCTCAGATCTTGGCCGTCAAGCAAGAAATCTTGCGGGCTGACGCCTCGCGTCTCAAGGCATGGGCGCAGGAGGTGATGCTGCAAGAGGAACCGGGGCAGTGTTTGACTCGAAATTGAGGGCTTGCTGATTCATTCGGCGCCTCGCCTACCCAATTGATGTGATCTATCTTTGGACGAATACACGCTATTCTCAATCCCAAGCGTTATTTCCCGCGTGACCCGCAAATCCGCGATATGCTGTGCCAGACAAATTGTTACGTCTGTCAGTTTTCAATCTTGCAAAGTATTGATTCCCGTGCCGTTCAAATTTATTATCTCGCTTGTCTTGGCTTCGCTGGTCTGCATCACCAGCGTATGGGCAGAGGATCGCATTGCCTTGGTGATTGGCAATTCCGCCTACCCATCAGCGCCTTTGATCAACCCCCACAATGACGCGACCGCCATGGCGGCGCTGCTGACCAAGGCGGGCTTTCGGGTGGATCGACAACTTGATACGGACTTGCCGCAGCTACAGGCCGCGGTTGACCGATTCGGGAAGGAGATCAGCGATCCCAAGGTTAAGTTCGGGCTGTTTTATTACGCGGGGCATGGGCTGCAGCAGGATTGGCGCAACTATCTGGTTCCTGTATCGGCCAACATCAAAGCAGCAGCCGAAGTCCCCCGGCAAACGGTGGATGTCAGCAACCTTCTGCGCTACATGGACAAGGCGCAGGGCCGCAGCTTCCTCGTAATTTTGGATGCCTGTCGTGATGATCCCTTCGCAGGTACTTTCAAGCCGCCCGCCAAAGGCCTGAGCCAGTTTGATGCGCCGGTGGGCAGTCTGCTCGCCTACGCGACTGCGCCAGGCAATGTCGCTCAGGATGGCGAGGGCCAAAACGGCCTGTACACCGGGTTTCTATTGCGTGAGTTCGCAATACCTGGCGCACGTCTGGAAGACGCCTTCAAGCGGGTCCGCCTGAGCGTGCGTCTTGCGTCCAAGGGCGCGCAGATTCCCTGGGAGAGTACCTCGCTGGAGGAAGACTTGTACCTGTTCCCCCTGCGTTCACGGGCGGCGTTATCCGAATCAGAGCGAGACCTTTTGCTGGAAAAAGAGATGAACGCCTGGCTTCGAGTGCGGGGAAATCCTGACCCGGAAGTTCTGGCGGGCTTCATTCGTGAATACCCGAGCGGCAGCGCGAGCGAGCTGGCGCAGTCGCGTTTGAACAGGCTGTTGGGAGCCATGGCGGAGCGGGAGTCCCAGCGCATCACACTGGCGGCTCAAGCGTCGGCAAAAACCGTCCTGGAAATGGCGGATCGCGATGAGGCCGCCCGCCGACTGGCGGCACAAATAGAAAGCAAGCGCTTGGCCGCGCTGCGCGCTGAAGAAGATCGAATTCGCGTGGCCCAAGCTGAAGAAGCGCAGCTGGAGGCGCGTCGCAAGAAGGCCGCTGAGGAAGCTGCCGCGCTAGTGGCGTTGGCGCGCAAGGCGGCAGAGACCGCTGCGCGGGCGCAGGCCATACAACTGAGCGAGAAAAATGCCCAGGCTGCGTTGGCTGAGGTGCAGCGTTTGCAGGCCCTGCAGTTGGAAAGAGAAGCCGCTGAGCGTGCGCTTACTTTAAAGGCTGAGCAAGCGCGCAGTGAACTCGCCCGTGAAGCGCGCGCACAGCAGGAGGAAATTGCACGGATCGCCGCTCAAAAGCAGGCGCTGCTGGTGCAAGCGCCGCTCCCGCCCGCGCCAGTGGTATTGCTGCCCACGCCTTTTTCCAAGGGGTACGCTGAGCACCAGCGCAAGTTCACCGTGGGCGACCAATTCAACATCCGGGTGGTTGACATGTTCAATCGGTCAGAAAAGCCGTTGGCGATGAAGGTCACCCAGGTCGACAATGAGGCCGACCGCGTGATCTACAACAACGGTGAATTCGTCAGCGATTTGATGGGTAACACCACCACCAATCAGCGCGGATCCTTCAGCACGCCCAGGCAGTTTTATCCAGCCGATCTTTTTGTCGGTAAAAAATGGCAAACCCGTTTCAAGCAGTCGCGCCAGGGAGGCGTCGCCTATACCTATCAATACGACATGAAAGTCGTTGGTGTGGAGCGCGTTACGGTGCCAGCGGGGACCTTTGACGCATTCAAGATTGAAGCCCGCGGCTTCAACATGGAACTCGGTGCGGCATTGGAGCGCAACATTTGGGTTGCGCCCGGTATGGCTGCCGATGTTGCCCACGAAATCAAGGTCCGGCTTCGCGATGGCCGGGTCGAGCAAAACGATCGACAGGAGTTGGTGTCTTTTTCACAAGCCCTGCGTTAACCCACCTGCCAGACAGACTGGCAAGGTACCTGGATGAGCCGTCCTGCACACCCGGGTTCTTTTTTTAATCAGAGAGGAACAGTCAATGTCAGTTAACTCAAAATACGCATCTGCCCTGGTGGTTGCGTTAGTTTCAGGGCTCACCGCATGTGGTGGAGGTGGTAGTGGCACGGCTGCCACCGCGCCAGCAGCGCCAGTCACGCCAACAGTTCCGACGACAACGGCCTTGGCGCTCGCCTTGAACGACACCTTTACCGGCGTATTGCAGGGCAGTGGCACCGGTCTTTGGTCGGGCGATATTGGTGCAGATGGCGGCTCAGCGGATGGCGGCGGTGCCGCTGGCGACGGTGAATTCGTCAAAGTGAGCATGAAATTCCCGTCTGCTGCGTCAGCCAATGGCACGTTGACCTGGACAGTTCTGCGATCACAGTTTGGCATTGCCAATTCAACGGGCACCCTGAATATTCAACGAGACACGTCGGGTGTTGGCGGCTACAAAGTCGTTGGCGTCAATGGGGTGGCAACCGCCGTTCGCGCAACCCAAGGCAATTTCTTTGTATCGACCTCGGGTCAGCTAACTGGAACATTGCCATTGGCCGTGGGCGCTGGCGGCTCAGTGAAAGACTCGCTCTTCAATGGCATCCGGTTTAACGACGCCAAGAGCACATCGACGGACATGTCTGAGTTTGCAGGGCAATACGGTTTTGGAATCCTAACGGCGGCCGTTGGTACGGGTGCCAACCCTGACGTCAGCGGAGGCATTTTCAATTTGAACGCTAACGGCACAGGACGAATCTGTGAGGGATTTGTTTACAGTGCGACCTGTGCCAACGGTGTGGATATCGTTGCGACGTTTGACGACCCAACCAGTCGCAACCTGATTCGCATGGTAACTGCCACCACGCAATCGCAGCCCATCGCTAACTTTGCCGCGAGTGGTGTAAATGGGCTTTTGGTCCCTCGCAAATTTGGCACCTCAGGTGTTTCAATGACCGGAGATTTCGTTTTAACGATAGCATCAGTGCCCGCTCGTACAGCTACAGGTGCTGCGTATGCTTCGCGGGTAGGCAGCAGCCCCATAAATAGGGCGGATCTTGTCGGGGCATACAGTGTGACCGGCCGTAACATTCTCAGCAACTCGTCAACGTCGAATTTGGCGGCAGTTAACTTTGTGGGCGGCGTGTTGAAGGCCGGTAGCCGTGCGAATGGTACGACCTGTGGAAGCTCAGGCTCTACATTGACGCCAGGGCCGCTTAACTCGGTAGTGACGATAACCGGAGGCGGAAGCACCACAAGCCGCTATCTGATTCAGCTGGATGCCGACTTGGCAGTCTTTATTGCACCGGGTGAAGAATTAGCCTTGCTGCGCCGGTATTCGACGAACCCACTGGCAGCGCCTTGCCAGCCCACCTGATGCACTGAAATCTACCCAGGCGGTGCACTTGTGCTGCCTTGGTAGGCCTGTTAATGTCCGGATTTGAAGGTGATCAAAAGGAGCCAGCACTATGATCCATAAAACCACGCTCTTATCAATCGCTGCACTTGCCTTTTGGTTGGTCTTTTTGCCGACTTTAATCGGTTGCGAGTCCAATCCAACCCAGACCTCCGACGCCTCTCCGCCCAAGGCAGAACTTCAGTTCGTGGACCTACAGGGCTTCGATCGTGATTTGTCGGGTTCCCTGTCGGCGCAGTTGCCTAAAGTTGATGTTGCTTTTTATGACCGCATTGCCCCCAGCGCCATGCCAGAGCGCCTCCAGCAGTGGATGGCCTCAGTGGAGGCGGGTGGCGGCACTGTCAAAGTGATTCCCCCCAAATCCACCGTGACCGCAAAAAACCCGTTTTTGCTGATCAGTGCGGCTACGTCACTCTGGTCGGCATCCAAAATGGCCAAAGAAATGGCCACCAAGGCGCAATTCAAGGCCGCTCAGGCTTTTGACGCAGAAATTGTTCTCAAGGTGGATGACAAGGGCGCAACATTGGTGGATAAAGTCGTCTTTATCCAGCGTAAAAAGTAGCCCAGGTTGTTGACTGCTGTCATGAATTTTCGTACTCCGCTCTCTATTGCCATGCTGGGCTTGAGCCTTCTATTGCCTGTGAGTGCACAAACACCGCCCCCCAGTGCCGAGCAAATGATCCAGCAGCTCACTGGGCCACGTACGCGCAGCCTGCGCAATTTGTCGGTGGAAGCCGCGCCATCGGGCGCCACAACGCCACAGGCCAATGAGGGTGCACAGCCTGCGCCTGCCTTTGCGTTGGCGGCAGCGGCAACACCCAGGCCGTCGTTGTCATTGCTGATCCAGTTTGATTTCAACTCGGCACGGGTCCGTCCCGAAAGCCAGCAGGCCCTGGCAACTTTGTCGCAGGCACTGCAGTCGCCCGAGCTTGCGAATTCAAAATTCGCCGTGGAGGGGCACACCGATGCCAAGGGCGATGCCCCCTACAACCTGAAACTCAGCGCGGCGCGCGCCCAGGCGGTCAGCGAGTTTCTCAAGACCCAGGGTGTGGATCAGGACCGTCTCGTTGTCGCGGGTAAAGGGTCGTCTGAGCTGGCCAACACGGACCAGCCATTTGCTGCTGAAAACCGGCGAGTACGCATCGTTAACCTGGACTAGCGCCACGTCTGACACTCCCATGTACCTGCAGAAAATGTTAAACAGGGAACGTCGACATGAACCCACCCCAGCCCATGCTTAAATTTCTGTTGGCCACTGCTTGCCTGGTGATGGGCATGCTGGGCAATGCAGTCCCCAATTCCGGTGCACATGCCCAGCCAGTGCCAGTAAGTGCAACCGGGCAACCCGTCACTCCCGGCGTGCGCAACCTGGCCCCTCGCATCAACCGCCACGCGCTGATCATCGGCATCAGCCGCTATGCGGATGTCGCCACGCCACCGCTACCCGGCGCACGCATTGACAAGCAGTCAGCCACCGAAATGGCTCAGGCCATGCAGGTGCCGGGCAGCAATATCCGCTATCTGCAAGATGACCAGGCGACTGGCAGCAGCATTCGCCAGGCGCTTCGCGAGTTGACCGACCGGGTGCAGCAGGGGGATCGCGTGTTCATTCATTACTCGGGCCACGGTACCCGCTACAACGATCCGGCAGCGGGTGGTTGTGTGGAGGCCTTGCTCGCCTACGACGGCGGGCAGAGTGGCACCATCACCAATCGTGAGATGGCCGACATGCTTAAAACCATCACCAACAAGACCGACAAATTGTTTGTGATGTACGACGCATGCCATTCAGGTGGCTTGGTGCAAGCGGCCTCCAGTGTGCGAACGCGGGGGTTCGTCAACGCCAATGGTGAGGGCGCTTTGCGCCCGAGGTCGTCCGCCATTTCGGAGGAGTGCAGTCGTCCGGTGAATATCAAGACGCGCAGCCTGCTGGGTGAGACCGTTGCCAAAGGGGCACTGCCGCAGGACATCATTCACGTGAGCGCCTCGCGTGACAATGAAATCAGTTTTGACGATGAGCTGAAGGGCGGCTTGGCCACCCAGTTCATGCGCGATTGCATGTTGCGCGACGCCCGGGATCTGGACAACTCAGGCGCCATCAGCATGGATGAAATCAGACAGTGTGCGCAGGACAAGATCAACAAGCGCATGGCCAATGACCCCAATTTCAAGGCCCACAACCTGGTGCTCAACGGCAATGCCAAATTTGTGCCTGCCTGGTTCAGTCAGGCCAGCGCAATGCCAGCGGTGGCGTCATTGCCAGCCCCTGAGCCGGTGCCAGCCCAATCCCCTGCCCCGGCGGCCGTGGCCACCGCGGTTGTCAATGCGCCCGTCATGGCTCCCGTGTCCGTGATTCCAACGCCTATTCCCGCCCTGGCACCCGTTCCAGCGCTGGCAGCCCTGAGCGGCGAGCAGGCCCTTCGGCAAATGTTTGAGCAACGCGATGCCAAACGTCGTGTTCAAGTGGCCGCCGCCAGCAGCAGGCTCAAGATCGGTCAGGATGTGCTGGACCTGTCGGTGCAATCCGACCGTGCCGGATACGTGTACGTGGCGCTGGCGGCATCCGATAACCAGTCGGTGTACCTGCTTTTCCCCAACGAGCTGGACCCAAACAACAAGATTGAAGCCGGTCAGCCGTTGCAGCTCCCCCGACCGAACTGGCGCGTCAAAGCCAGCGGGCCAGCGGGCATCGACAACCTGCTGGTAATCGTGGCCGATGGCCCGCGTGATCTCAGCACTTTGGCAGCCAGCAAAACGGGTCCGTTTGTGACCTCTCTGAATGACGCGGCAGGGCGTGCGCAATTGGGCGCGCTCATGACCACATCGCGGATGGCGCTCAATCCTGTCTGTTCCATCACTGGCCAGCGTGCGGAAAACACCTTATGTTCTGATGCCTATGGCGCTTCAATGTTGACTATCGAGGAAGTGAAATGACTGCCTGCAAAACAATGCGCTATTCCCGTCGAGTGCATCTCGGTGCTATGGTTTTTGTAGCTATGTATGGCCATTCTGTGTGGGCCCAGGGCTCAAATGTTTCAAATGCTCCGGCTGACAGTGCCAGAAGGGGCAATCAGGTCAGCGGAGGCGGCATTCGTGGTGCGCTACCCGACGCTCCTGGCGGCTGGCTTGTGACTGAAGCTGAAGCCCGCGAGTTCAGGGGTGAAGACGGGTTCAATGAAGTGCCAGCACTTCGGCCCCGTGCAGTGATTCCGTTGATTGACATCCTCAAACCTGATCCGGTGGCCGATCTCAAAGTCAAGGCACCCTTCGCAATTTCAGTGCAGTTTAAAAGCCAGGCTGATGCGCCCATTGATCCCGCTACCTTCAAGGTCATGTATGGGGCTCTGAAAATCGACATTACCAGTCGAATCACCAAATTCGTGAAAGTGACCAAAGACGGCTTTGCGCTGGACAACGCCCAGATTCCCTTGGGCAAGCACCGACTGACCTTGCAGGTGCAGGATGAAAAACAGCGGGTGGCTGAGCGGGAATTGCGGGTTGAGGTCGAATAGCGAAAAGTCAAAAACCCGTGGTGTCAGGCCTTGCGCGTTCCCACCACCGCCGCCCCAATGATCATGCTGGCGGCCAATGCGATGCGCCAGCTCATCGGGCGATCTGTGACAACCATCAGAAGCACGGTAGAGGCCAGCGGGGTGATGTAGCTCAAGATACCGATCTGGCGCGCATCACCCAGCTTCAGTGCCTTGTCCCACAAAAAAAACGCCGCGCCCAGGGGGCCCAGCCCCATGGCCGCCAGCAGCAGCCAGTCGTGCGCGCTCAAGTTTGCGGTTGGTTCCAGCACCCAGTGGCACAGCAGAGACAGTGCGCCTGACACCAGCCCAAAGAGTCCAATCGCGGCCGTGGGGAAGCCTGTGCCATTGAGCGCGGCACGTTTTGTTTGCAACGAGTAATTGGCCCAAATGAAGGCTGAGCCGAGTGCCATGGCATAGCCCAGCACGGGGCCCAGCCCCAGGCTCGTCAAGGTCGGGGCCGTGGCCGCGCCAGCAGTTGCCGTTGCTGCACTTACCGCTGAACTGCCCGATTCGTGCCCGCCCAAAATAGCGATGGCTGCGCCTGCAAACCCGACTGCAGCGGCCATCACGTGAATCCGCCCCAAAACCACCCCTGGTAAATAAAAAGGGGCCAGCACCACGATGAACAAGGGCCACAGGTAGTTGACCAGATTTACCTCGACTGCAGGGGCTACGCGCAGGGCAATGAACAGCAAAAAGTGAAATCCAAACAGCGTGAAAACGCCCAACCCCAGCAGGCGCGGCGCAACCTGCCATTGCCGCGGGTCCCGCATCACATACGGCCAGGCCAGCACGCTGCCGATCATCAGCGCAATGCCGGTGAGCAAGAAAGGCGGCACATGCTTGAGCGAGACCCCCAATGCAGAAAGGGATGCCCACAAGGCAATAGCGGCCAGTGCGTAGAGATTGGCTTTCATGCGCTGGCGTTTTTGCGCACGACGGCCATGGAGCGACGGCGCGCCGCTGCCCTGCGCCACTCAGGGCGGGCGCAATTCACGCGACTTGATTGGCTGCAGCCGCGTGAGCCTGTTGGTCAGCGTGGTAGCTGCTGCGCACCATGGCACCCACAGCCGCGTGGCTGAAACCCATCTCATACGCTTTGGCCTCAAACATTTTGAAGGTGTCGGGGTGTACGTAGCGCTTCACCGGCAGATGACTCATGCTGGGAGCCAGGTATTGGCCGATGGTCAGCATCTCGATGTTGTGATCACGCATGTCCTGCATGACTTGCAGCACTTCTTCATCGGTCTCGCCCAATCCCACCATGATGCCGCTCTTGGTCGGCACGGTGGGGTGCAGGGCCTTGAATTTTTTGAGCAGGTTCAGGCTGAACTGGTAGTCCGACCCTGGGCGGGCCTCCTTGTAAAGCCGCGGTGCGGTTTCCAGGTTGTGGTTCATCACATCGGGTGGCGCGGCCTGCAAAATTTTCAGCGCGCGGTCGTCACGGCCCCGGAAGTCGGGCACAAGCACTTCAATCTGCGTGGTGGGGGACAGCTCGCGGATGCGGGTGATGCAATCGACAAAATGCTGGGCGCCGCCGTCGCGCAGGTCGTCGCGGTCCACGCTGGTGATCACCACGTATTTCAGTTTGAGCTGGGCAATGGTTTTGGCCAGGTTCTCGGGTTCGTTCACGTCCAGCGGGTCGGGGCGGCCATGGCCGACGTCGCAGAACGGGCAGCGCCGCGTGCACTTGTCACCCATGATCATGAATGTGGCCGTGCCTTTACCAAAGCACTCGCCAATGTTGGGGCATGAAGCCTCCTCGCACACGGTCACCAGCTTGTTGGCGCGCAGCACATCCTTGATCTCGTAAAAACGCGTGCTGGGGCTGCCAGCCTTGACCCGAATCCAGTCGGGTTTCTTCAGCACCTCACCCGGAACCACCTTGACCGGAATGCGCGACAACTTGGCCGCGGCCTTTTGCTTTGCGCTGGGGTCGTAGTTTTCGGCGGTCTGAACTTCGCGCACAACGGCGCTGGGGCTGGTTTCGACGGTACTCATGGTGCGTTTGGCAGCCGCTTAAGGCGCCAGATTTAAGGTGTCAAGTAGGTGACGAGCTTTTGGCTCAAAACGTCAGCGGCCTCAGCCCACCCGACGCAGACCCCGATTGTAGAAAGATCCACGGTCTGCAGGCCGACATACCCACAAGGGTTGATGCGAGAGAAAGGCTCAAGGTCCATCGTGACGTTCAGCGCGACCCCATGGTAGGTGCAGTTTCGGCTTACCTTGATACCCAAAGCTGCAATCTTGCCAAGGCCGAGAAAATCAGGGCCGGATCTAACGGGCGTCGAACCCTCAGCGGAGACTTCACTCTTCTTGGGGCGCTGGGGCAGCATGGCATGCGAGCCCGGATCGTCTATCCGCACGTAAATCCCGGGCGCACCCGCCACCCGGTGGCCGGTGACGCCAAAGTGCGCCAGCGTGCGGATCACCGCCTCTTCAATCCTGTAGACGTATTCCTTGACGAAATAGCCAGCGCGCCTGAGGTCGATCAGCGGGTAGGCCACCACCTGGCCCGGGCCGTGGTAAGTCACCTGCCCGCCCCGGTTGGTCTGCACCACGGGGATGCTGCCTGGGCTCAACAGATGAGCAGTACGACCGGCAAGGCCCTGGGTGAACAGCGCAGGATGCTCACAAATCCATAGCTGATCAGGACCGTTCTCTGTGGGCGAACGGCCTCTTTCATTGGTAAACGCCTGCATGGCAGCATAGGTAGGCTCGTAGTCAACCTGGCCGAGGAGACGGATGTCTAGGGTTGACACAGCGCGCGAGATGCTTTGCCGCTGGGTCGCCCCTGTGCAAATTGCGGGCCTCGTGGGGCGCAGCAACTCGCCCACCGCCGCAGACTGGGGGCGCCGTTCACAAAACCACCTTGACCATGGGGTGGGTTGAAAGCGTGCGGTACAGCTCATCGAGCTGCTCCCGGCTGGTGGCCGTGACAGTGATCGTGATGCCCAGGTATTTGCCGCCTTTGCTTTCGCGCAGCTCGATGGTGCTGGCGTCAAACTGGGGGTCAAATTGGTGGGCGATGTGGGTAATGGCATTGACCAGGCCATCCACCTTGATACCCATGACCTTGATGGGGAAGAGCGACGGATATTCGATGAGCGAGTCTTTGCCCACTGCGGTCGCTTTGAGATCAGGGTCGCCGGAGGGTTCAGTGGGTGTCATAAAGAGAGTGTCATACAGCGGGTGTCGTTTGAGCGGTGTGTTTTGCGGCCTGGTAACCCGCTTGGAGTTGGGCGTAGACAGGGCCGGGCTTGCCGCGCCAAGCGCCATGGCCGACGGGCTCGCCGTCCAGCGTGGTGATGGCCAGCACTTCTTTGGTGGCGCTGGAAAGCAGCAGTTCGTCTGCGTCCAGCACGTCATTTCGGCTGATGCGGCGCAGCACAAATCCCAGGCCCTGGGCGCGGCAAATCTCTTCAATCAGCCCGTAGCGAATGCCTTCAAGCACCAGATGATCAGTGGGTGGCCCCATCACCGTATTGTCTTTAACCACCCAGACATTGCTGGCGGCCGCTTCACTTAAATGGCCGTCGCGAAACATCACGGTTTCAACCGCACCAGCATCAAAGCTGATCTGGCGTGCAAACACCGCGCCCAGCAGGCTGGTGGTTTTGATGTGGGCTTTTTCCCAGCGGAAATCGTCGGCGGTGACACAGGCGACGCCCGTCAAGCGTTGCTCATCTGTGGGAGGCTTCATCACATTGCTCATGGCAAATACTGTGGGCGTGATGTTCTGAGGCATGACGTGGTCGCGCATGGCGACGCCACGGGTGATCTGGATGTAGATCAATTGATCGGTTTTTACGGCATCGGCCCCGGTCGAATGGGCGTAGTTTGCTATCAAATTTGAAATCACCACACGCCACTGATCATGAGATAGCGGGTTGGTCATGCGCAACTCGCCCAGCGAGCGATCCAGCCTGGCCATGTGTTGCATGAAACGAAATGGCTGACCTGCGTAGGCCGGAACGACTTCATAAACGCCATCGCCGAATATAAAACCCCGGTCCATGACGCTGACCTTCGCCTCTGGCAACACCGTGTATTCGCCGTTGAGGTAACAAGGCAGGGAAGGTAGTTTGTTCATGGGAAAATTATCGCAGTCGTCGGCCCGGGTGTCGATGCGTCAGTGCACCATCAACACGGCAGCGATAGCCAACCAGCCCAGGATGAAATTCACGCTGGCAAGCATGGCGATTTGCCCCATGCGCCGGCCGCCCTCAGGCCAATCAGCGGCGGTGATGGCAATTTTCAGGCGGCGATAAGGCCCGAAATAAAGATGGCCGAAAATCAAAAACATCAATATGCCAATGCCAGTCATCAGATGCCAGCCGATGGGTGCGCCTTTCATCCCGGCGGCCGTCAACATGCCAGTCCCCGTGAGCAGCAATACAGCGATGCTGACCCAGACGATGACAAAAAAGCGTGATAGCACGGCCGCCATGAGCGGCAAGCGTACAGGCGGTTGCAGCGTGAGTGCAGAGGGGCGCAACGCATAAAGCATGAAGCCGATGCCACCCAGCCAGAAAATAGCCGCAGCAAGGTGAAAAAATTTAAGCAGGGTAGACATGGCAACTTTCAGAGTGTGAGGTTGATTGTGTCTGCCTTGTGAAAACCCCACCGTGCGCTGTTTTGGGTGAAATTACGCGAAGGGGTATCGACCGCTGCGGGTTTCTACGTATAATCGAAGGCTTTGTGACAATCAGCAACGGCAAAAACGCTTGCAGCAAGCTGGGTGTAATTTGAGATGATGAAAATTGCGCCGGCAACTGCCAACCCCCATGACGCCTCACATGAGGCGGATGAGCCGGAGTTCAAGCCGTTGACGGCAGATGAAGTCAAAGTGCTGCGGGAAAAGCAGCCGTCCGTATCCCCGTGGCGGGTATTGGCGGTGCAGGCCGTAGTGGGTCTCGTGGTTGCGTTATTGGCTTGGTTTGTTGTGGGCAAGGCCAGCGCTGGTTTTTCGGCGGCTTATGGGGCTTTGGCGGTGATAATCCCCGCGGCAATATTTGCACGTGGATTGACCGGCAGGTTGTCCTCGATCAACGCGGGTGCGGCCATGTTGAGCTTCTTCCTGTGGGAGGCGGTCAAAATTGGATTGACGGTGGCGATGTTGTTTGCGGCGCCAAAAGTGGTTGAGAATTTGAGTTGGCCTGCCTTGTTGGTGGGCCTGGTGATAACGATGAAGGCAGTCTGGATGACGCTGTTAATGCGCCCCAGGCAGTCGAAGGCAAGTAGATAGACAAGATTAACCAAGTGTTATGAGACTGGTACAGATTTATGGCTGCTGAAAACGCTGCGGGCGCAATGGCTCACCAAGGCCCAACGGCTGGTGAGTACATCGCTCACCACCTGACGCATTGGCAAAACCACCCCATGAAGGGTGTGATTGATTTCTCCGTCTACAACTACGACTCAATTTTTTGGTCGATTTTGCTGGGCGTGCTCGGCAGTTTTATTTTGTGGAAAGCGGCCAAATCTGCAACGGCAGGTGTGCCGGGCCGTTTCCAAGCTGCGGTTGAGATTCTGGTGGAATTTGTTGATACCCAGGCCAAGGGCATTGTGCACAACGCTACCAGCCGCAAGCTGGTAGCGCCCCTTGCGCTCACCGTGTTTGTATGGATTTTTCTGTTGAACTCGATGGACTTTTTGCCGGTTGATCTGCTTCCTGTTATTTGGGAAAAGATTTATGGCGCATTGGGTCATGATCCTCACCACGCCTACATGCGCGTGGTTCCCACGGCAGACTTGTCGGTCACGCTGGGTCTCTCGGTGTCAGTATTGCTGGTTTGTATCAGCTACAACATCAAGATCAAAGGTCTGGGCGGCTGGTTTCACGAACTCTACACGGCGCCTTTTGGCAGTCATCCCGTTCTGTGGCCCTTCAATTTCATTTTCCAGATGATTGAGTTCGCTGCCAAAACGGTGTCGCACGGCATGCGACTGTTCGGAAACATGTACGCTGGCGAGTTGCTGTTTATGCTGATCGCCTTGATGGGCAGTGCCATGGCCATGTCGGCTTCCGGCGTCATGCTGCCGATTGCTCATATTTTGGCCGGCACCGTCTGGTCGATCTTCCACATCATGATCGTGGCGCTTCAGGCCTTTGTGTTCATGATGTTGACCTTGGTGTATGTGGGCCAGGCCCATGACACGCACTAGGTTGTCCCGGTTTTCATCAGAGTTTCCCTTTCCCTTTAACCATTAATTTTTATCCTCAGGAGCTATAAATGGAACACGTACTCGGCTTTGTTGCACTCGCCGCTGGTTTGATCATTGGTCTGGGCGCCGTCGGCGCTTGTATCGGCATTGGCATCATGGGCAGCAAATACCTCGAAGCAGCCGCACGTCAGCCTGAGCTGATGAACGAATTGCAAGGCAAAATGTTCGTGTTGGCCGGCCTGATCGACGCGTCCTTCCTGATCGGTGTTGGTATCGCGATGATGTTCGCGTTCGCCAATCCGTTCGTACTGAAGTAATCGTTCAAGCCCACCACCAACTGACTGAAAGGGTGTTGCTGTGAGTATCAACGCAACCCTGTTCGTTCAAGCCATCGTTTTTGCGATTCTGGTGTGGTTCACGATGAAATTCGTGTGGCCACCCATTGCAGGAGCCCTGGACGAACGCGCATCTAAAATCGCCGACGGCCTCGCTGCCGCTGACAAGGCCAAGGCCGAGTTGACCAGCGCCAACAAGCGCGTGGAAGACGAGCTGACCAAGTCGCGCACCGAGACGGCTGCGCGCCTGGCGGATGCCGAGCGCCGTGGGCAGGCCATCGTGGAAGAAGCCAAGTCCAAAGCAACTGATGAAGGCAACAAAATCATTGCTGCGGCCAAGGCTGAAGCTGACCAGCAAACGATCAAGGCGCGTGAAGCTCTGCGTGAGCAGGTTGCGGCCCTGGCTGTCAAAGGTGCCGAGCAGATTCTCCGCAAGGAAGTCAACGCCGGTGTCCATGCTGATTTGCTGAGCCGCCTGAAGACTGAGCTGTAAGCGCTACTATGGCTGAAATAGCAACCATTGCCCGCCCTTACGCTGAAGCGCTGTACAAAGCCGTCAAGGCCAGTGCTGCTTCAGACGCGCAAGCTGCTTCTGTCTGGGTTGATGAGCTGGCAGTCATTGCGGCCAACCCGCAGTTGCTGGCGTTCTCTGACAATCCCAAGGTGACGTCAGCACAGGTGCTGGATGTTGTCAGCGGTGTTGCCAAAACAGCGCTGCCCGACATGGCAAAAAACTTCTTGCGCACCGTGATAGAAAACGGTCGTTTGAGTGCCTTGCCAGAAATAGCAGCGCAGTTTCGTGCCCTGAAAAATGCCCAGAGCGGCTCTTCTGATGCTGTTGTTTACAGCGCATTTCCGATTGACGGCGTTGCGTTGGCCGACGTTGCCGCATCGCTTGAAAAACGCTTTGGGCGAAAGCTCAATGTGTCGGTGGCGTTGCAGCCCGAGTTGATCGGTGGCATTCGCGTCGTGGTAGGCGATGAGGTGCTCGACACATCTGTCAAGGCCCGTCTGGAACAAATGAAAGTGGCTCTTACTGCTTGAAGCATTTGCTTCAAATGGTGGGCCCAACAAAATTTATTTAGGAAGGAAAGAGTCATGCAACTCAATCCCGCAGAGATTTCTGAACTGATCAAGAGCCGTATCGAAGGCTTGGCCGTTAGCAGCGACATCCGCAATCAGGGAACCGTCGTGTCGGTGACTGACGGCATTTGCCGCATCCACGGCCTGTCTGACGTAATGCAGGGCGAAATGCTCGAATTCCCGGCTGGCAGCGATGGCTTGCCAACCTACGGACTGGCGCTGAATCTGGAACGCGACTCGGTCGGCTCCGTGATTTTGGGCGAGTACGAGCACATCTCGGAAGGCGACACCGTCAAATGCACGGGTCGAATTCTGGAAGTGCCCGTGGGACCTGAGTTGCTTGGCCGCGTGGTCAACGCGCTGGGCCAACCCATTGACGGCAAGGGTCCTATCAATGCCAAGATGACTGACGTGATCGAAAAGGTCGCGCCCGGCGTGATCGCACGTAAGTCAGTAGATCAGCCCATGCAAACCGGCCTGAAGTCCATCGATTCCATGGTGCCTGTGGGTCGTGGCCAGCGCGAACTGATCATCGGTGACCGCCAGACCGGTAAAACAGCCGTTGCCATTGACGCCATCATCAACCAGAAGGGTCAGAACATGACCTGCATCTACGTTGCGATTGGTCAAAAAGCTTCGTCCGTCAAAAACGTGGTTCGTTCGCTGGAGCAAGCTGGTGCGATGGAATACACCACGGTGGTGGCCGCTACCGCGTCCGAATCCGCTGCCATGCAATATGTGAGCGCATACTCTGGCTGCACCATGGGCGAGTACTTCCGTGATCGTGGCCAAGACGCCTTGATCGTGTATGACGACCTGTCCAAGCAGGCTGTGGCCTACCGTCAGGTCTCGTTGCTATTGCGCCGTCCACCGGGCCGTGAAGCCTATCCCGGCGACGTGTTCTATCTCCACAGCCGCTTGTTGGAGCGTGCCGCACGCGTCAACGAAAAATACGTTGAAGACTTCACCAAGGGTGCCGTTAAAGGCAAGACCGGTTCTTTGACGGCTCTGCCCATCATTGAAACCCAGGCGGGTGACGTGTCGGCATTCGTGCCTACCAACGTGATTTCGATTACCGACGGTCAGATCTTTTTGGAGACCTCCCTGTTCAACGCCGGTATCCGTCCTGCGATTAACGCCGGTATCTCGGTGTCTCGCGTCGGTAGCGCTGCCCAGACCAAGATCATCAAGGGTCAATCCGGCGGTATCCGTACGGACTTGGCCCAGTACCGCGAGTTGGCGGCCTTTGCCCAGTTTGCATCTGACCTGGATGAAGCCACCCGTAAGCAGCTTGACCGGGGTGCCCGCGTGACTGAATTGCTCAAGCAAGCTCAGTACAGCCCGTTGCCGATCAGCCTGATGGGTGCCACGCTGTTTGCGGTCAACAAGGGTTTCATGGACGACATCGCCGTGAACAAGGTGCTGCCGTTTGAGCATGGTTTGCACGCCTACCTAAAAGACAAACACGCTGCTCTGCTGGCCAAAATCGAGGCGTCCAAAGCGCTCGATAAGGACGCCGAGGCTGAATTGTTGGCTGCTACTGCAGCTTTCAAGAAGTCGTTTGCCTAACCCCTACTTTTGAAGACTTAATCGTCACGCAAAAGTAACACGCAAAAGGGGCAACTATGGCATCAGGCAAGGAACTACGCAGCAAGATCAAATCGGTGGAAAACACCAAGAAGATCACCAAGGCCATGGAAATGATCTCGGT
>JANPAZ010000088.1:0-3336 GCA_031430225.1 Rhodoferax sp.
CGTGCGCGCCTGCATTGACAACCGGCAGCTTCAATTGCGTCCCGGCATGTTCGCGCGCGTGACCGCCGTTTTCGGAGCGAACGACCGCGCCAAAGTGATCCCCGAGGAAGCGATCGTGCCCCAAGGTGCCAAGCAATTTGTACTCAAGGTCATCGATGGCGCCGAGAAGGACACCAAAGTCACCCAGCGCGTGGAAGTCAAGGTTGGTATTCGTCGTCCCGGTCGCGTTGAAATTGTTGAAGGCCTGGACGAGGGTGACGTGATTGTGGTGGCCGGTCAGCAACGCGTGCAGCGCGATGGCACGCCAGTTCGGGTACTTGACGTGCCAAACCGCGGTGTTGCAGGTGGGCCCGGCGGGTCCGGTGGACCTGGTGGAGGCGGCCAAGGTGGTGCTGGCCCGGCCGTGGTTGCGGCTCCATCTGGTGCCGCAAGTGCAGCCGTGGCACAGGCGGTGCCAAACCCCGCCGCCGCAAGCTTGGCGGGCAAAGGAGGGCGCCCTGCAATGGCCGCGCCACAGGGCCCCAACCCATGTCTGGCCAATGTGGCCGAAGCGTCAGGTCCCGGCGGACGGCCAGCCGGCGCGCCAGCCAGTGGGCCTGCAGGGCAGCCCGCCAAGTCTTGACCCCCACAACACCGTAAAACAGACAGTCAGGAAACATCATGCAATTGCCTGAGACATCCATTCGCCGCCCTGTCTTTGCGACCGTGCTGTCGCTCCTTGTATTGCTGATCGGGGCCGTCAGCTTCAACAAGCTGTCAATTCGGGAGTATCCGAAGATCGACGAGCCCGTGGTGACAGTCACAGTGCGGTATGGCGGCGCATCAGCCGAGGTCATGGAGTCGCAGGTCACCAAGGTGATTGAAGATTCCATTTCGGGTATTGATGCCGTAGACGTCATCACGTCGATCAGCCGCGCCGAGCAGACGCAGATTTCGGTGCGCTTCCGCCTTGAAAAAGACGCAGACACAGCGGCCGCAGAAGTGCGCGACCGCACGTCACGGGTTCGCAGCCGCCTGCCCCAGGCCATCGATGAACCCGTGATTGCCAAGGTGGAGGCTGATGCCTTTCCGGTGATCTGGCTGTCTTTCACCAGTGATACGCTGAACCCGTTACAGATCAACGACCAGGTCACACGTATTGCCAAGCCATTGCTTCAGACCGTGACGGGTGCAGCGGACGTACGGATTTTTGGTGAGCGTAAATATGCCATGCGGGTCTGGCTGGACCCGGATCGCCTGGCGGCCTACAAGCTGACGACCCAGGACGTGGAAGACGCGGTGAGGCGCAGCAACCTGGAAGTGCCGGCGGGGCGCATCGAGTCCACGCTGCGTGAATTCAGCGTGACGTCGCAGACGGACCTCTCGCGCCCTGCGCAGTTTTCTGACATCATCATCAAAAGTCCAGCCGGTTTTCCGGTACGTATCCGGGACGTCGGGCGTGTTCAGGAAGGGCCCGCTGACGAGCGCAGTGCAACACGCCTGAATGGCCGGTCTGCGATCACGGTAGGTGTATTGCGCCAGGCAACTGCCAATCCGCTGGAGTTGAGCAAAGGCGTGCGTGCGCTGATCCCGCGTCTGGAGAAAAATTTACCGCCCGGTGTTTCCATTGAAATCGCCAACGACAACTCGGTGTTCATCGAGAAGTCGATCAAGAGCGTGTTCCAGACCATCGTTGAAGCCGTGGTCTTGGTGGCGCTTGTGATATTTGTGTTCTTGCGCACGTTTCGGGCGTCGATCATCCCCATCGTCACGATTCCGGTCAGCCTGATTGGTTGCTTCGCCATGATGGCCCTGGCGGGCTTCTCTATCAACACGCTGACCTTGCTGGCCCTGGTGCTGGCCATTGGTCTGGTGGTGGACGATGCCATTGTCATGTTGGAGAACATTTTTCGGCACATTGAGGAGGGGATGGATCCGTTCTCGGCGTCGATCAAGGGCGCGCGCGAGATCGGATTCGCCATTGTGGCCATGTCACTTACCTTGGCAGCGGTGTACGCACCTCTGGCTTTTACACCGGGGCGCACGGGGCGGTTGTTTGTTGAATTTGCGCTGGCGCTGGCAGGTGCGGTTTTGATTTCCGGCTTTATTGCGCTGACGCTGACGCCCATGATGTGTTCGCTGCTTCTCAAACACAATCCCAAGCCTTGGTTCTTTGACCGTTGGATGGAGAAGGTGCTGACGTCAATGACCAACGGGTATCAGTGGCTTTTGCGGACAATTCTGACCCAACGTTATGACCCGTCCAAGTCCCAATCCGGTGCGAGGGCGTCGATGCTTCGCGGCGTGCTGCAACTTCGCTGGGTGGTGCTGCTAGGCATGGTGATCGTGGCGCTGGGTATTGCCGACGTTTTACCCAACATGAAGCGGGAGCTGTCACCTCTCGAAGATCGCGGCCAGATTCTCGGCGTGGTTACCTCACCCGATGGATCCACGCTTCAATACACGCAAAGATACCTCGATGCCATGGAACGCATTGGGGCGCCTTACAAAGAGTTCGACCGTATTTTTGTGACGGCCGGCAACCCGACGGTGTCTCAAGCCAACGTGTTTTATCGCGCGGTGGACTGGGACTTGCGCAAGCGCTCAACTCTGGATATCGCGCGTGAATTGCAGCCCAAACTGGCAGCCTTGCCCGGCGTGACTGCGTTTCCCATCACCCCGCCTTCATTAGGGCAGGGTTTCAGGGAGCGGCCCATCAATTTTCTGATCGTGACGTCTGAAAGTTATCAGAATTTGTCGGTCCAATTGCGTCAGTTCCTTGACGAAGTTGCCAAAAACCCCGGCATCATCAGCGTGGACACAGACCTGCGTTTGAACAAGCCTGAGCTCAAAATCGATGTGGACCGCGAAAAGGCGGCCGACCTGGGCGTCAGCGTCGACGTGATTGCCCGTGCGGTGGAGACCATGCTCGGCGGGCGCCAGGTCACTCGCTACAAACGTGATGGTGACCAGTTTGACGTGATCGTTCAGACCGCATCCGCGGGGCGGGACACGCCTGACGACATTGAAAAGATTTTTGTGCGCGGCCGCAACGAAACCATGATTCCCCTGGCAACCCTGGTCAAGGTACGCGAGGCCGTGGCGCCCCGCGAGCTGAACCACTTCAGCCAGCGCCGCTCGGTGTCGATCACGGCCAATTTGGCGCCTGATTATTCACTGGGCCAGGCGCTGGATTTTCTGGATGCCACCGCCACCAAAGTGCTCAAACCTGGCTTCAGCACCGACTTGAACGGCACGTCGCGGGAATTTAAAAATTCCCAGGGCTCCCTCGGTTTGGTCTTTGCCATGGCCCTGGTCTTCATTTTTCTGGTGCTGGCAGCGCAGTTCGAGAGCTTC
>JANPAZ010000089.1:0-2653 GCA_031430225.1 Rhodoferax sp.
CGCTTTTGCGACTCCAGCGCGAAGGCATCGACGTCCTGGCGTGAGAAGCCTTCCAGCGTGGCAATCAGGTCGGCACCAATGCCCTGGGGCACAAAGGCGGTCACTGAATTGGTTTCGGGGTCCTGCGCCCAGGCGCCGCCGTCCGAGCCAATGGGCACACGGCTCATGCTCTCTACGCCCCCGGCCACCACCAGGTCTTCCCAGCCGGAGCGCACCTTCTGGGCCGCCATGTTCACCGCCTCCAGGCCCGACGCACAGAAACGGTTGATCTGCACACCCGAAGCGGTGAAGTCCCACCCAGCCTTCAGTGCGGCCACCTTGGCGATGACAGAACCCTGTTCGCCCACGGGCGATACCACACCCATCACCACGTCATCTACTGTGGCGGTGTCGAAATTATTGCGGCGCTGCAAGTCGGTGAGCACGCCGGCCAGCAGGTTCACGGGTTTCACCTCGTACAGGCTGCCGTCTTTCTTGCCCTTGCCTCGCGGAGTGCGGATGGCGTCATACACAAATGCTTCAGTCATGAGGTTTGCTCCAGATAAATGTCGTCACGGATGGTTTGGCACCGTCAAACGGGTGTGCTTTGGCAGTATATTCTTTTCACCAAGCAAACGCTTTCTAAAAATGTCAGAAAGACTCAATTCCATGATCGAAAGAACCCTGTTCACCCCCGACCACGAAGCCTTCCGCGACAGCTTTCGCCGCTTCATGGAGAAAGAAATTGCCCCTCACCATGCCGACTGGGAAGAGCAGGGCTATGTGGACCGTGCCGTGTGGAACAAGGCGGGGGAGAACGGGTTCTTGTGCATGACCATGCCCGAGGAACACGGTGGCGCAGGGGCGAACAAGCTGTATTCGGTGATCCAGATGGAGGAGCTGAGCCGGGGTGGCTTCAGTGGCATTGGCTACGGTTTGCACAGTGAAATTGTGGCCCCATACATCTTGCACTACGGCACACCGGAGCAAAAAGCCAGGTACCTGCCCAGGCTGGCCAGTGGCGAGATGATTGGCGCCATCGCCATGAGCGAGCCGGCCGCCGGGTCTGACCTGCAGGGCATCAAGAGCAGTGCCATCAAGCAGAGTGACGGCAGCTATTTGCTCAACGGCAGCAAGACCTTCATCACCAACGGCTGGCATGCTGACCTGGTGATCGTCGTGGCCAAAACCAACCCGGCTGCGGGCGCCAAAGGCACTAGCCTGATGCTGGTGGAGCGCGGGATGCCGGGCTTTTCAGTGGGCAAGCGCTTGAAGAAGCTGGGGTTGAGGGCGCAGGATACATCCGAGCTGTTTTTTGACAATGTGAAGATCCCCGCCAACAACCTGCTGGGCGGTGCGGCCCAGGAGAACCGGGGTTTTATCTGCCTGATGGAGCAACTCCCCTGGGAGCGCCTGCAAATCGCCATTGGTGCCGTGGCCGCAGCGCAGGCTGCCATCGACTGGACCGTGACTTATGTAAAAGACCGCAAGGTCTTCGGCCAACCCGTCGCCAGTTTTCAGAACACCCGCTTTACGTTGGCCGAGTTGCAAACAGAAGTGCAAGTGGCGCGTGTGTTTGTCGACAAATGTACCGAACTGCTGCTGCAAGACAAGCTCGACACCGCGACCGCCAGCATGGCCAAGTACTGGTGCAGTGACCTGCAATGCAAGGTGATGGACGAGTGCGTGCAACTCTTTGGCGGCTACGGCTTCATGTGGGAATACCCCATTACCCGGGCCTACGCCGATGCGCGGGTGCAGCGCATTTATGGGGGCACGAACGAGATCATGAAAGAGGTGATCACCCGGTCTATGGGGTTGGGGGGGAAGTAAGCTTCATCGCGCTGTGGGGGCGGCACGAATTGAAGTATTTGTCGGATTCTCCACATCGTGACGGGCCTCTGACGCTACTTCGCAAATCAGGGCATCAAGTCATTGACGCAGGGTTCTGTGTCCAGTTTCGTGAGCGGAATCCAACTCTTGGAGCAGGTTATGCTGTGGACATTGCGTTAGGCGGCGCGAAGTCAGCGACAGTTCCTGGCGGGCGTTTTAGTACACACCTCACATCCGAAAGAGAGTTATCACATGTCCAAAGCTTACTGGGTCAGTACCTATCGCGCGGTAAAACATGCCGAGAAAGTCGCCGCTTATGCGAAGCTCGCTGGCCCCGCCTTGACAACAGCGGGGGGGCGTTTCCTGGCGCGCGGCGAACCTGCGCAGATTTTTGAACTCGGCATGAAGCAGCGCACGGTGTTGATCGAGTTCGACAGTGTTGAACAAGCCGTTGCAGCCCATGACAGTCCCGCTTACCAAGCGGCTCTGGAAGCGCTTGGCGATGGTGCGGAACGCGATATCCGAATCATCGAAGGTGTTTGAGCACTAGATAGTTTCAGGCCATTCTCGGATTCATTCACAAGTGGTCAGGATGGGAACGCCTGACCGCGCAACTGGGTGCCCACCGTATTTTGCAGATTCCGGTCATAGGTAAATTGCTATCTTTTTAATAGCTAATTATTCAATATCGACGTGGGCCAATGTCGTATTTTGTCACTCGTTGCTCAGTAAGTCCTGGCTGGCACCTCACATGAAGGTCTTATGCGCATCTGGTGCGATTGCGGCGTTTCATCCTCGCGTGGTATTTACCGCCCGTGAATGCTGTTAACGTTCAAAGGAT
>JANPAZ010000090.1:0-12339 GCA_031430225.1 Rhodoferax sp.
ACCGGGAACAGCCATTGCCTCGGCGGTATTGACGAAATCAGGCTTGACACCTTCTGTGGGCGATTCCAGCACGCTGGCATAGACCATACCGGGCACCGACACATCGATTCCAAATTTGGCGCTGCCATTGACCTTGGAAGCCACATCACTGCGGCCAATGTCTTTCCTGCCGATGAGCCGGTATTGCTCGGGTTTTTTGAAATCTGCAGCCGTCACCTTGGGCAACTCAGCGGGCAGCTCGGCAAACTTGGCAATATCCCCATAGCTGATCCGCTGGCCGGATTTGGCATGGATCACCTTGCTGGCTTCGGTCGTCAACTCATCGAGCGGCACATTCCATTTGGCGGCCACAGCGTCAAGCAACACCCGACGCGCCTGCGCCCCGGCCATTCGCAATGGCGTGAAGTACCCTGGCACAGCAATACTTGCCAAAGAAGCCTGCCCACCATTGAGCAATGGGTGCGGGTTGCCAAACACTTTGGGATTGGGGGGCGCAAACTCGGCCTTGACCTTGGACCAGTCCGCGTCAAGCTCCTCCGCCAGAATCATCGGCAAAGCTGTCAAGGTGCCCTGCCCCATTTCGGCAACTGGGGCCATGATGGTGATCACGTCATCGGTACCAATGGTGACCCAGGCATTGGCTTTGATACCGCTCTCAGCCGCAAGCGCGCCTAGACCAGGCGTGGCCAGAGTGCCCCCCAATGCGATGGAAAAAGACAGGCCACCTGTGGCAGACAGAAAGCTGCGACGGGTGAGCCCGTTGCGCTCGCCAGTGTCGGCAACTTTAGAACCACGGGTCTTGTGGGGTGTGTTCATGACTCAAGCCTCCTTCGCTGCACGTTGAATGGCTTTGACAATGCGCTGGTAAGTTCCACATCGGCAAATGTTGCCATCCATGTGTTTAACGATCTCATCACGTGAAGGATTTTTTTTCTTCGCCAGCAGCGTCGCCGCCTGCATGATCTGCCCCGACTGGCAATAGCCGCATTGAGGGACCTGCTCGGCGATCCAGGCCTTTTGCAGTTTGTGGTCACCATTGGAAGACAGGCCCTCAATGGTGGTTACGGCTTTGCCAACGACCGTTGAAACGGGCGTCACACAGGAACGCACTGCCTGCCCATTGACATGGACCGTGCAGGCGCCGCATTGGGCCATTCCACAGCCGAATTTGGTACCCGTCAATTGAAGGTGCTCCCTGATGACCCACAGCAAGGGCGTGGCGGGTTCGACGTCAACGGTGGACGACTTGCCGTTGACCGAGATGGAAATTGTGCTCATGAATCTGCCTTTATGGATGGCTGGGGCATGTCCGAAAATGCGGGGGCTCCGCTCGTGGAATTTTAGTCAACCACGCTTGGAAAGTGGGCCATTCTTACGAGGGTTAACGCTGACTTCTCATCGGTGAAAAAGTGTTTTCCGCGCTCGTGAAATTCAAGCCAATTGACCCGGTTTCCTTCAGCGCAAAAAAAAGCCGCTACAGGAGCGGCTTTTGAATGGATCGAAAAAATGTCAGTCGGCGTAAACACCCGCAGCCTTGATGACCGGGCTGAGCTTGGCAATTTCAGCCATGACGAATTTCTTGTGCTCAGCTGGCTCCACGCGCTTGTCGGTCACGACAACAGCGCCCAGGCCTTCCTGCTTCTTGATGAAGTCAGGGTCTTTCAAAGCCACTTTGAGAGCGGCATTGAGCTTGGCCTGGATGTCGGCGGGCGTTCCCTTGGGGGCATACAAGCCGTGCCAGATGGTGAGCTCAAAACCCTTCAGACCGGACTCCTGCAGCGTGGGCAAATCCTTGAGCGCGGGTGTCTTGAGATGGCTGGCTGTGGTGACCGCAAAGGCCTTGATCTTCTTGGCCTCAATCTGGCTGGTCGTGTTGGTGGTCTGGTCACACATCAGGTCGATCTGGCCACCAATCAGGTCGGTCATGGCCGGCGCCGTGCCTTTATAAGGCACAGTGGTCATGTCGACTTGCAATGCATTCTGGAACAGAAGACCGCAGAGGTGCGAGGCTGATCCGACGCCGGCGTTACCCAGGTTGATCTTCCCCTTGTTCTGGGTGATCCAGGCGCTGAGCTCCTTATAGTTATTGGCTGGAATCATCGGCTTCGCAACCAGCGTCATGGGCACGTCATTAACCATTCCCAGGTATTCAAAATCACTGTCCACCTTGAAAGGCAGATTGCGAACCAGGGTAGGCATGGTGGCCATGCCAATGTGCGTCAACAACAGGGTATAGCCGTCAGGGTTGGCTTTGGCCACTTTATTGGAGCCAATGGAGCTCCCTGCACCGGCTGCGTTTTCAATCACAATGCTGACGCCGCCCAGGGGCTTTCGCATGGCTTCTGCCAGGTCGCGCGCCACACGATCGGTAGGCCCGCCTGCAGCAAATGGCACCACAATCGAGATGGGTTTTGCGGTAGGGTAGGTTTGCGCACTGGCAAACATGGAGGTTGCAGCGGCGGCGACAACGAGCAATTTCACAACAGGATTTTTCATGGTCCACAGTCCTTATAAATAGTGCGCACAGCGTACGGGCACAAACACCCGTATGCAATGCGGAAACTACTTAGGATAACGGTTCGACCGCAGGTTCGTTGACATGCGTCAGTCGCACGCTATTTGTAACTGCGCGCGTCCTCAATGACCTTGCCGTCGTTGGGGAGACTACCCACTGCCACCAGCTCCACATCGCCCCGGAGCTTGGTCACATCACGAATTGCATCGCCGATTTTTTGTGCCAGCGCGTCTGGCCCGGAGCAAGCGGTTTCAACCTTCAGTGTCATCGTGTCGGCGGCCATTTCGCCCGACACCACAAGTCGTGCACGAGCGACTTCAGGGAAGCGTTTGACAATGTCATCCACCTGCTTCGGGTGCACAAACATGCCCCTGATCTTGGTGGTCTGGTCGGCGCGGCCCATCCAGCCCTTGATACGCATATTGGTCCGGCCGGTCGGACATGGACCGGCCAGTACGGCCGACAGGTCGCCGGTGCCAAAGCGGATCAATGGGTAGTCCGGATTGAGCGAGGTCACCACGACCTCCCCCACCTCACCCGCACTGACCGGGTCACCGGTGCCAGGCCGCACGATCTCGACAATCACACCCTCGTCTATCACCAACCCCTCACGCGAAGTGGTCTCATATGCGATGGAGCCCAGGTCGGCTGTGGCATAGCACTGGTAACCGGTGATACCGCGCTCGGCAAACCAGTCGCGCAGCGATGGCGGAAACGCCTCGCCGCCAAACATGGCTTTTTTCAGACTGGGCATGGCCACACCCATTTCTGCGGCTTTGTTCACAATGATTTTCAGGAAGCTGGGCGTACCGATGTAACCGGCCGGCCGCAACTGCTCTATGGCCTGCACTTGTTGCTCTGTCTGCCCGGTGCCACCGGCAAACACGGTACATCCCAGTGCATGCGCGCCAGACTCCATCATCGAGCCAGCAGGCACGAAGTGATAGCTGAAGCAGTTGTGAATCAACTCGCCAGGTCGGAACCCAGCAGCAAACATGGCTCTCGCCATGCGCCAATAGTCTTTGCCCACACCCTCTGGCTCATAGATCGGGCCGGGACTGGCAAAGAGACGCGGCATGGCAGCGCCATAGCCTATGGCACTGAAGCCTCCGAACACGTTGCCCCCCGCAGCGCGCGCAGCCTGCTGGCGCTCCAGCAACTCATGCTTGCGCGTGACGGGCAGCGTGGCCAGTGCCGCACGGCTGGTGATGGCAGCCGGATTGACATCCTTCAAAATCCCGGCAAATGCGGGCGACGCCTTTTGAGCGTGATCGACCTGGCCCGGCAACGCCGCCATCAACGCGATTTCGCGAACCTCAGCATCCCGAGTCTCAAGCGCATCAAAAAAATCACTCACAAACATTTCCTTCTGTTCAATCGGAGCTTTCGCTCACAAGGCGTCAATGCGAAACGAGCCGCCGATCCAGAAACACCGTGGAACCGGCTTTGGCGGCTGGCGCGTGAAGCGTAGCGACACACAGTGCGCGAAGCCGGGGGGTGTTCGTCAAGCCAGCCAGCGCTTGCGCCGTTTGTAACTTTTTGCATCCTTGAACGACTTGCGCTCGCCACCACCCATACCGAGGTAAAACTCTTTCACATCTTCATTGTTGGCCAGGTCTTTGGCGACCCCATCCATGACGATGCGGCCCGACTCCATGATGTAGCCGTAATCTGCATAACGCAGCGCCATGTTGGTGTTTTGTTCGGCCAGCAAAAACGTCACTTTTTCCTTTTGATTCAGGTCTTTGACGATCTCGAACACTTCTTCAACAATTTGCGGTGCCAGGCCCATGGAGGGCTCATCCAGCAGCATGACACTCGGGTTGGTCATCAGGGCCCGGCCAATCGCACACATCTGCTGCTCACCGCCCGAGGTGTAAGCCGCCTGGGAGGTACGGCGGGTTTTCAGGCGTGGGAAATAAGCGTAAACCTTCTCCAGGTTGCGGGCAATCTCGGCCTTGTCTTTGCGCGTATAACCACCGGTCAACAGATTTTCTTCAATCGTCAGGTGGGCAAAACAATGGCGGCCTTCCATGACCTGCACCACGCCACGGTTGACGAGGTCAGCCGGGCTGAGGTTTTCAATGCGCTCCCCGCGCAGCTCGATACTGCCTTTGGTGACTTCGCCACGCTCACCCTTGAGCAGGTTGGACACCGCACGCAAGGTGGTCGTTTTGCCGGCCCCATTGCCGCCAAGCAACGCCGCGATTTTGCCGTCCGGGACATTCAGGGAAACGCCCTTGAGCACCAGGATCACATGGTTATAAATGACTTCAATGCCATTGACATTGAGGACGGAGTTGGGTGCAGTTTCAGTCATAGCTCGCAGGTGTTAACCAAATGAAAGGTTCACTCAGTGACCTTTCATTTGGCGGCTCAACTGAGCCGCCGATGCAGCGCAAACGAGCCGCCGGAAAAAAGAAGCATGACGTCATCGCCACGCCTCCTTTAAGGTCATCGCTTATGACTGGCAGTCCGCGCCGCTGCGGCGAACCAGCTTTTTCTCGGCCGCGTACTTGTCGGCAGCGGCTTTCACCATAGGCTTGATGATTTGCTCGTCAGCCTGCAGCCAGTCGGATGTCCAGGTGAACTTGGAACCATCCCAGGTGTGCACGCGCGCCCATGATGCGCCCATGTGATCCGTGCAGCTCGTGGACAAGGGACGCATCACGCCCTTGAAACCCAGCGCATCGAGCTTCGCCTGCGTGAGATTCAGGTTCTCGTAGCCCCATCGGGCCTGTTCGCCCGACATGACTTTGCCTTTGCCAAAGCGCTCTTGCGCCGCGCGCACGCCTTCGGTGGCAAACATGGCGGCCTGCAGCCCGCGCATGTAAAGCACCTGGCCCACTTCGTCCTTGGGACCGGTACCCTGGCCTTTGCCATGCACTTTTTCCATGATTTCCTTGACCACGGCAGACTGCAGCTCGGCACCATGTTGCATCATGATGGCGTTGTAGCCTTTGGCACCTTCACCCACGTCTTTCACGTCAGGCTCGGCGCCTGCCCACCAAACGCCGTACATCTTGTCACGGGGATAACCGGTGGCTTGCGCCTCTTTCAGGGCCGTGGAATTCATGACACCCCAGCCCCAATTGAGAACGTAATCGGGGCGGTTCTGGCGAATCTGCAACCAGGTGGCTTTTTGCTCAACACCAGGGTGGGTCACCGGCAGTAGTGAAAGGATGAAACCGTGGGTCCGGGCACGCTCTTCCAGCAAGGGAATCGGCTCTTTTCCAAACGGACTATCGTGATAAATCAGGGTGATTTTTTTGCCCTTGAGTTTGTCCAAGCCACCTTCTTTTTTGGCAATGTGCTGGATTAGCGTGTCGGCAGCAACCCAATAGGTGCCCGCTAGCGGGAAGTTCCACTTGAACACACCACCATCTGCAGACTCGCTGCGGCCATAACCAGCGGTGATCAAGGGAATTTTGTCACCGGGGGCTTTTTCTGTCAGCGCGAAGGTAATGCCGGTCGACAAAGGCTGGAACACCGTAGCGCCGCCGTTCTTGCCCTTGAGTCGCTCATAGCATTCAACGCCCTTGTCGGTCGCATAGCCGGTTTCGCACTCTTCCGTCACCAATTTGACACCGTTGATACCGCCCTTGGCGTTGATCAGTTTCATGTAATCTGACATGCCGTTGGCAAAAGGAACACCATTGGGCGCGTAAGCGCCCGTTCGGTAAACCAGCAGCGGGAAAAATTGCTCTTTGGCCTGGGCGAATGCCGAGGACCCCGCAGCGACCAAGGCCGCAGCAAAGGCAAGATGACGCAGTTTCATGAGGATCTCCAAAAGTTAAGACACTGAGGTGCCTAGGTTTAACGAACTCGAACGATTTGCCGTATCAGGATTAACCCGACACGGCGGACAACTCTTTCAATGCGGGAACGGCCAAAGCCGCAGCTTTTGTTTTGCAATGCTCCACAAACGGGCCAAACCATGGGGTTCGACGATGAGGAACCAGACAATCAGGGCACCGAAAATCATGAACTCTGCGTGCGTCACTGCGGCGGTAGAGATATTCCAGCCGACCAGCCCGCCAATCAGCGGTAATGCCTGGTTCAGGAAAATGGGCAGAATGGTAATGAATGCAGCGCCAAAAAAGGCCCCCATGATCGAGCCCATGCCGCCAATGATGACGATAAACAGCAATTGAAACGACCGGTCAATGGAGAACGCCGCAGGTTCCCACGAGCCCAGGTGGACAAACCCCCACAAACCACCGGCGACTCCCACAAAAAAGGAACTCACTGCAAAAGCGCTCAACTTGGCGTACATGGGACGAATGCCAATCACCGAGGCGGCGACGTCCATGTCGCGTATGGCCATCCATTCACGACCGATTGCCGACCGCACCAGATTTTTGGCGATGAGCGCAAACGCGACCAAAAACGCCAGGCAAAAAAGGTATTTTTGGACGGGTGTTTCAACCGGCAGGCCGAAGACCTGCAAATTGGAAATGGACACCGAACCGGATGAGGAATTGTTGGTAAACCAGTTCACCCGCAAAAAAGCCCAATCGCAAAAGAACTGAGCCGCCAAAGTCGCGACAGCCAGGTACAGCCCCTTGACCCGAAGACTTGGAATTCCAAAAATAATGCCCACGATGGTGGCAAAGACTCCGCCAACCAACAATGCAACGATGACGGGTGTGCCATCCAGCCGCACGAAAACGTTGTAGGCCGCATAAGCACCGACAGCCATGAAGCCGCCCGACCCCAACGATATCTGGCCGCAATAACCCACCAGGATGTTGACCCCGATGGCTGCCAGCGAAAGGATCAGGAACGGAATCAGAATGGCTCGAAAGAGGTACTCATCCACCAAAAAAGGCACACCGACAAATGCAAAGGCAATCAGCGCCAGGATGAAGAACTTGTCCTGGAAGATAGGGAAGATCTGCTGGTCTTTGGCGTAAGTGGTCTTGAATTGACCGTTTTCTCTGTAAAACATGCTGTCAGACCCTGTCGATGATTTTTTCGCCAAACAAACCTTGCGGACGGAACATGAGGAACACCAACGCCAAAACGTAGGCAAACCAGATTTCGATGCCGCCACCGACATAAGGCCCCAAAAACACCTCGGAGAGTTTTTCGCCTACGCCAATAATCAGGCCCCCGATGATGGCACCCGGAACCGATGTCAACCCACCCAAAATAATGACGGGCAAGGCACGCAGGGCAACTGCCGTCAGCGAAAACTGCACACCCAGTTTGCTGCCCCAGATCATGCCGGCCACCAGCGCCGTGATGCCGGCCACGCACCAGACGATGACCCAGATGCTGTTGAGCGGAATGCCAATGCTTTGCGCAGCCTGGTGGTCATCTGCCACGGCACGCAGTGCGCGACCGGTGGCAGTTTTCTGGAAGAACACACTCAACAGACCCACCAAAACAGCGGCAATCAATGCGGCATACAAATCCTCCTTGTTGATCAGGATCCCGCCTTGGAATACGCTTTCAAAAGCCATGATGGGTTCTTTGGGCATGCCGATATTGATCTTGTAAATATCACTGCCGAAAATCGTCTGGCCAAAGCCATCCAGAAAATAACTGATGCCCAGCGTGGCCATTAGAAGCGTCGTACCTTCCTGATTGACCAGATGGCGCAAGACCAGCTTTTCAATCAGCCACGCCACGACAAACATCACTGCGCCGGCCGCAACAAATGCCAGAACGTTGGCCAAAAACATGGAGCTGATGCCGAAATATTTGGGGAACCATTCGGCAAAACGGGCCATCGCCAAGGCGGCAAACAGCACCATCGCGCCTTGAGCGAAGTTGAACACGCCCGAGGCCTTGAAGATCAAGACAAACCCTAAAGCCACCAGCGAATACAACATGCCGGCCATCAGGCCGCCCAACAAGGTTTCAAGAAAAAATGCCATATTCAACTCCTAGTGGCTGGTGCCCAAATAGGCGCTGATAACGTCGGGATTCTGGCGGACTTCATCGGGCGTGCCGTCGCCAATTTTCTTGCCGTAATCCAGCACCACCACGCGGTCGGAAATGTCCATCACCACGCCCATGTCATGCTCAATCAACACGACCGTGGTGCCAAACTCCTGATTCACGTCCAGCACAAAGCGGCACATGTCCTGTTTCTCTTCCACGTTCATGCCCGCCATGGGCTCGTCCAGCAAAAGCACCTGCGGCTCCATGGCCAATGCACGGCCCAGGTCGACCCGCTTTTGCAGACCATAGGGCAACTGGCCAACCGCGGTTTTCCGGTGCGCCTGAATCTCGAGGAAATCAATGATGTGCTCGACAAATTCACGGTGTTTGACTTCTTCCTTCTCTGCACCACCAATGCCAAACGGGTTGCGAAAGGCCTGACTGAACAGGCTGCTCTTGATGCGCAAGTTGCGGCCGGTCATCAGGTTGTCAATGACGCTCATGCCCTTGAACAAAGCCAGGTTTTGGAAAGTGCGCGCGATACCCATCGTCGCCACCTGGTGGCTGTCCATATGGCCAAAGGTTTGCCCTTTGAACGTGATGCTGCCCTGCTGGGGCGTGTACACGCCATTGATGCAATTGAGCATCGAGCTTTTGCCAGCGCCATTGGGCCCGATGATGGCCCGCACCTCGTGCTCACGCACATTGAATGAAATGTTGGTGAGTGCCTTGACTCCGCCAAAACTCAAAGAAATGTCTTTGACATCAAGAATGACGTCCCCTATCTTTTTCATGCTGCTGCTTTCACGGGCACAAATGTCTTTGTGTCATCAATCCGGAGAGTGGCGCTGACGCTGCCCGTGCGCCCATCTTCAAACTTGACCTGGGTTTCAATGAACTGTGACGCCTTTCCGCCGTAGAGGGCGTCAATCAACACGTCGTATTTCTCCGCGATGAAACTCCTGCGCACCTTGTTGGTTCGCGTCAGCTCGCCATCATCAGCATCAAGCTCTTTGTGCAGCACCAGGAAGCGGCTGACTTGCGAGCCTGCCAGCAAAGTGTCTGCGCTCAGGTCTGCGTTGACTTTTTCTACGCATTCCTTGATGAGCTGATATACCTCGGGCTTTTGCGCGAGGTCGGTGTAACCAGCGTAGGGCAGGTTGCGGCGCTCGGCCCAATTGCCTACCGCATCAAAGTCGATGTTGACCATCACGCAGACTTTTTCGCGGCCATCACCATACGCCACGACTTCCTTGATGTGCGGGAAAAACTTGAGCTTGTTTTCCACATATTTGGGCGCAAACATGGCGCCGTCATTGGCACCCCCCTTAATGCGACCCACGTCTTTCACGCGGTCAATGATCTTGAGGTGGCCATGCGCATCCAGAAAGCCGGCATCGCTGGTGTGGTACCAGCCGTCTGCCGTTAGCACCTCGGCGGTCGCTGCCGGGTTTTTGAAATATTCCTTGAGCAGGCCCGGCGACTTCACCAGGATTTCACCGTTGTCGGCCACCTTGATTTCAACGCCCGCGCAGGGCACCCCGACGGTGTCGGCCCGGGCTTCATGGTCTGGCTGCAGGCAGACGAATACGGCGGTCTCGGTGGAGCCATACAACTGCTTGAGATTGACACCGATGGAGCGGTAAAACGTGAACAGATCGGGGCCAATCGCCTCGCCAGCCGTGTAGGCCACGCGCACGCGACTCATGCCCAGGTTGTTGCGCAAAGGACCATAAACGCACAAATCTCCAAGCGCGTACATCAGGCCATCGGTGAATGACGCCTGCTTGCCGTCCATCTTGGCGGGGCCCACGCGCTGGGCGACGCTCATGAAATAGTGGAACATCTTGCGTTTCAAAACGCCTGCATCTTCCATGCGAATCATGACGCTGGTGAGCAGGCCTTCGTACACACGGGGTGGCGCGAAGTAGTAGGTGGGGCCGACTTCTTTCAGGTCAATCATCACCGTCGCCGCTGACTCCGGGCAGTTCACCACATAGCCACAGGCCAGCCATTGCGCGTAGCTGAAGATGTTTTGCCCGATCCATGCCGGCGGCATGTACGCCAGCACTTCTTCTGCCGAGGTCAGCTTGTCAAAATCAGCACCGGCTTTGGCCCGGTTCAGCAGTGAGTGGTGCGTGTGTACAACGCCCTTGGGGTTGCCGGTCGTTCCCGATGTGAAGAACATGGCGGCCACGTCGGCCGGCGTGATGCGAGCCACCTCGTCTTTGAAGAATGCAGGGTCCTGTGCAGCAAAGGCTTTGCCCGCACCCAATAACTCGTCCAGCGAAGCCAGACCCGGCTCGTCGTAATTACGCAGCCCACGAGGGTCATCAAAATAGATGTTGGACAGCTGCGGGCAGCGGTCACGAATTTCCAGCAGTTTGTCAACCTGCTCTTGGTCTTCAGCGAAGGCAAAGCGCACATCGGCGTTGTTGATCGGGAAGATGCACTCAAGTGCCGCCGCATCCTGGTAGAGCGGAATGGGCACCGCACCGATCGATTGCACGGCAAGCATGGTGGCGTACAGGCGGGGCCGGTTGGCACCGACGACCACCATGTGTTCGCCGCGACGCAAGCCCGCTTGATGCAGGCCACAGGCGAGTTGCTCGACCATGGCAGCCAGATCCGCCCACGACAGTGCCTGCCAGATGCCGTATTCTTTCTCGCGCATGGCGGGCTCGCGAGGGCGCTGGGTCGCGTGGGTCAAAAGAAGCTGTGGAAATGTGGTCTGCATCCTGGTGCCTGAAGGTCTCTGGAATGACTTGAATCTTAGGCATTGGTTTGACGTTAGGTTGTCGTTTGGACGACAATTCAGTCTTTTCTTGGTAGGTGTTTTCCCTTCACTTATCGTGAACTTACAGACCCGCTTGATCAACATCTATTCATGAGTTCTGACCCCTCACTACACCAGCGCCGACGCCCCCTGACGGTCGCTGAACTCGATGCCATTCCCTGGCTCACACTGCTCGCACCCAAAGAGCGAGAGCGCGCGGTGGATGACCTTCAGATCGCCGACGCCAGCCCCGGCGAATACGTGTGCCGCACCGGGCGCCCCGTCACGTACTGGTTTGGTGTGGTGGATGGTTTGCTGAAGATGAGCGCCGACAACGCTGAAGGCCAGACCATGACATTCACCGGCGTCCCTCCGGGGGGTTGGTTTGGCGAGGGCACCGCTCTCAAGCGCGAGGCCTACCGCTACAACATTCAAGCGCTGCGCAAAAGTACCGTGGCCGGCCTGCATGTAGACACCTTTCATTGGCTGCTGGATCATTCCATCGGATTCAACCGCTTTGTCATGGACCAGCTCAATGAGCGCCTCGGCCAGTTCATTGCCGCGCGCGAGATTGACCGGCTGAACAACCCCGATTCGCGCGTGGCCCGCAGCCTGGCGGCCCTCTTTAACCCGGTGCTGTACCCCGGCGTGGGCGAGGTGCTTCGCATCACTCAGCAGGAATTGGCCTACCTGGTGGGTCTGTCGCGCCAGCGGGTGAATGAGGCGCTCACCACCTTGCAAAGTGAGGGCGTGATCCGGGTTGAATACGGCGGCTTGCGCGTGCTGAACCTTGGCGCCCTGCGTTCCGCTGATTTTTTGAAGAAAATGGGCAACAGGCCCACGTAAAATATACGTAGTTAGCTACATATTTAATAGCAATAATGACCTCTAAAAATCCACCCCTTTCGCTCAAGCCACGGTCCGCCGTGTCGGCCCCGGCGCCAGCGCCCGTCAAGGCTGCGCCCTTCCGGCGCGCTGCGCCACCGCCCGCAGCAGCGCGCAAAGCCATTCCGGCAGGCCAGACCAACACCGCCGCGATCGGGCCCAACGGCAGCATGCGCCTGAACAAGCGCATGGCCGAACTGGGCTTGGCTTCACGTCGTGAGGCCGACGAATGGATTGGCAAAGGCTGGGTCAAGGTCAACGGCAGAGTGGC
>JANPAZ010000091.1:0-1515 GCA_031430225.1 Rhodoferax sp.
CAGCGAATCTCGCGTGCGCTGGAGGTTTACCGCGCATCGGGGCAGCCCATGTCGTCTTTTCACACTACAAAAAAGATAGCTGACAACGCTCATTCCATGTGGGCCAACGTCCTTATTTCTCTTGAACCGACAGACCGGGCCTGGCTACACGCCCGCATCGCCCAGCGTTTTGACGCCATGCTGGCCGCAGGCTTTGTGGATGAGGTCAAGGCCTTGCGCGCGCGCGGCGACCTGAACCCCGACCTGCCGTCGATGCGGTGCGTGGGCTACCGCCAGATGTGGGAGGCCCTGGATGGCACCGCGCCACTGAACGAGATGCGCGACCGAGGCATCTTTGCCACCCGGCAATTGGCCAAACGCCAGATCACCTGGCTGCGTTCCATGCCACAGCGCCATGTGATCGCCTGCGACGCACCCGATGCCGTGCAGCAGGTGTTACTGGCCGTCAGCCGCAGGGCCAAATGATGGGCTACCAAAAGCATTTGGCATGACCCTTGCCATTCAAAATTTAAGCAAGCACTACGGCACTGTTGCCGTGTTTGCCAATGTGACGCTGACGGTCGCCCCCGGCGAGTTCGTCGCCATTGTGGGTGAATCAGGCGTGGGCAAATCCACCCTGCTCAACTGCATGGCCGGCCTGGACACCTGGGACACGGGCACCGTCACGCTGGCGGGCGTCGACCTGGGCGCGCTCAACGAAGACCAGCGCGCGCTGCTGCGCCGCGACGAGGTAGGCTTTGTGTTTCAGGCGTTTCATGTATTGCCCCACCTGGATGTGGCACAGAACGTGGCCTTGCCGCTGATGCTGCAAGGCGGTGCCACGCGCGGCGCAAAGCTGGCTGCAGGCTCGACCGCGGCGACGGCCCTGCACGACCGGGTGCAGGCCATGTTGAACGCAGTGGGCCTGGAGGGTCTGGGTGCGCGCTTGCCGCAGCAACTCAGCGGCGGGCAATTGCAACGCGTCTCGATCGCCCGTGCCCTGGTGCACCGCCCTACGCTGCTGCTGGCCGACGAACCCACCGGCAACCTCGACCCCACCACCGCTGCGCGGGTGATGGACGCGCTGATCGGACAGACCCGCGCACACAACGCCTCCCTGGTGCTGGTGACCCATTCAGAGGCCGCTGCCGCGCGGGCTGACCGGGTGCTGAAACTGCATGCAGACGGAATACATGAATGAAATCAGGCAAAGGCCCACATAGATATTGAATAGTTTGCTATTTATTGAATAGCATTTTCAGGTATCTGTGCCCCTGGGGCTGGCGCCGCCCCATCCGGGGCCAGGCGCGGTTTCTGAAGGTAAAATTGCTGCCCGTTCCCCTATCCGCATGGGCCCTGCCTTTTTCGACCTGGATGGCCCCACCTTATGACGCGAGTATTGCCGCGTACCCACTTCCACAGCTCCCGACTCCTGCGCATCCTGGCCGACCTCGCCGTCATTGAAAACGTCGAGCCGGGGAATGCCTTTGCCGAGAAGCTCGCGCTGTGGGTTGATTTTGCGGCCGCCATCAACCT
>JANPAZ010000092.1:0-1979 GCA_031430225.1 Rhodoferax sp.
GTTGGAGTTACGGGCACCCACGGTGAGGCCCCGGGCCTGAACGCTGAAGCGCTCGGCGATGGCCAGACCGGCCGCATCGTCTTTGGCGCTGTTGACACGCAAGCCGGACGACAGACGCTGCATGGAAGTAGCCAGCGAACCGGCCGACATTCCCAGATTTCGCTGTGCATTCAGCGAATTGACATTGGTGTTGATGGTTGAGGCCATATCAGCTCCTGTGGAATAAATATTGGAAATACCGCAAGTTGCAATGCCGCATCTCCATGCTCTTTCATTGCTTCAGTCTAGATATCGGCTGCGTTTTGGTGAACTGAAGGGGAGATTTAAAAAAGCGAAAGGCCGCAACGCGGCCTTTCGATAGGAGAGCAAGGAACAAGCCCGCGACTGGCGGAGCTGTTCGGTGTCTGAATTATTGGCGCAGCAGGGCCAATACACCCTGCGGCAACTGGTTGGCCTGAGCCACCATGGCCGTGCCTGCCTGTTGCAGTATCTGCGTACGTGAGAGGTTGGCAGTTTCTTTCGCAAAGTCTGCGTCTACGATGCGACCACGGGCAGCAGCCAGATTTTCCACCTGGATGTCGATATTCGCTACGGCACTTTCAAACCGGCTTTGCAGGGCACCCAAGTCAGCGCGAGCGCTATTGACCTGATCGATGGCAGCGTCAATCTTTTTCAAGGCAACCCAGGCATTGCGCTGGGAGTCTACGGTTAGTGTGTCTATGCCAAGCGCATCCGTTGTGGTGTTTGTGGAGTTGATGACAGAGGCCAATGCACCGCCAGCAATGCCGGTTGTCGGCGTTCCAAAACCGATCAATGTGACCACCGTCGAATCGCCAGCCGAGTCCAGCTTGGACGACATCATGTCGACTCGGTAAGTGCCAGTGTCGTTGCGGGTCAGAAACGCCGTGACGCCCGTATCTGCAGCCTTGCGGTTGATTGCTTCCACGATTTGACCCATGCGCTCTTCACCCGAGCTTGCCGCCTTGATTTCTCCCAGCGTGATATTTGCGCCGCCGGTAATCGAGATTTGCAGCGTTGTAGGGTTTGTGATGGCAGTCAGGGTGCTCACTGCCGTGGCATTCACTGCGCTATTGACCTGATCAAAAGAATAGGCGATATCTGACAGGCCCTTGGAGGTTGAGTTGGTCAAAGCACCCAGAGAGGCCACATCACCTGAATTGGCGCCGACCTGGAAGACAGCGCCCGCAAAAGAGCCGTCGAGGATTTTCTGGTTGTTAAAGGTGGTTTGTTTGGCAACCCGGTCCACTTCGTCGGTTAGTTGGCGTACTTCAGCCTGTAAGGCGGTTCTGTCCGCCTTGCTGTTGGTGGCATTGCCGGCTTGAACTGCCAGCTCACGCATTCTTTGCAGCATGTCGCCGACCTTGCCCAGTGCACCCTCAGCCGTTTGCGCCAGTGAAATGCCGTCATTGGCATTGCGGGCGCCGACGGTGAGCCCCCTGACCTGGGTGGTCATTCGCTCCGAAATGGCCAGCCCCGCTGCGTCGTCCTTCGCGGTATTGACGCGCAAACCTGACGACAGGCGCTGCATGGAAGTGGCCAGCGAGGTGGCGGACATGCCCAGATTTCTCTGTGCGTTCAGTGAATTGATGTTCGTATTGATCGTAGCAGCCATTTCGGAGCTCCTTAAAGTATGAAAGTTGGCCAAAGCCGGATTCGGGGCCAGCTCAGCTGGCTAACTACCATTAGCGGTAGTCAAATTGTGGATAAATCGCATATCGCCTTTGCTGTAATAAGCGGCAGAAAACCCAGTCAAATCCTGCTTTCTGGATTGAGACTTGCCGTTATTCACGTTCTGGCCCTAAAGTTTTCCGGCAAGTACCCGAAAACATATCCAACGGGCCGTTTCAGCGGTTCGTACTTAGGTACTTATCTTTTAGGAGCTTCAAAATGGCCTCAACCATCAACACCAATGTCAATTCGCTGAATGCACAGCGAAATCTGGGTATGTCGGCAGGTTC
>JANPAZ010000093.1:0-2889 GCA_031430225.1 Rhodoferax sp.
AAAAAAGAAGAGCGAAAGGTCTGATATGAAAAAGCTCAATATTTTCGCGATGGTGGTCATTGCCCTGCTGATGCTGGTGGTGCCACAGTTTCTCAAAAACTACGGCATTTACTTGTTGACCTACTGGCTGATCTTCATCATTGCCACCATGGGCCTTAACCTTACCGTAGGGTACGCCGGGCAGAAGTCTTTGGGCCATGCTGCTTTCTTCGGTATCGGTGCCTACACGGTGGCCATCATGATGAAAGCGGGCATCAGTTTCTGGCTGGGGCTGCCCGCGGCTGCGCTGATCTGCTTTGTCGTCGGCGTCATCCTGGGATTCCCGGCGCTGCGGGTGCAAACCATTTATCTGGCCTTTGCCACGCTGGGTTTCAACACCGCCATCTGGCTGGTGATGCGCAATGAAGAGTGGCTGACTGGCGGCACCTTTGGTATCAACAACATTGCCCGCCCCGAACTCTTTGGCCTGTCGCTGGACAAGAACCTGCCTTACTACTACTTCACGCTTGGCACCACGGTGGTCATGGCGCTGCTGTTGCTGGGTCTGTTGCGCTCACCTTGGGGCAAGGCCTTTACGGCATTGCGGGACAACCCGATCCGCGCGGAAAGCCTGGGCGTCGACACCCGCAGCTACACGCTGTTGAGCTTTGCAATTGGTGCCGTTTATGCCGGTGTGGCCGGTGCTTTGCTGGCCAGCCAGGTGCAGTTCATCGAACCGGCGCAGTTCACCGTGGGCACGTCCATCATGATGTACCTGATGGTGGTGGTCGGTGGCCCTGGCTACTTTCTCGGGCCCGTGCTGGGTGCCGCTGTGGGTGTGATCATGCCCGAATGGCTGCGCGACGTGCCCAAGGTGTCAGACTGGTACCTGCCCATGTTTGGCGCTGCGGTGGTGTTGCTGATGATCTGGCTGCCCGATGGCCTGCTGAGCATCCCTGACCGGCTGAGGGCCAAGCGACAAGCCCGACTCGACTCGGCGACCCGTGCTGCTGCCGGGCAAACTGCTGTCAACCCCAAGGGAGCGACGGCATGACCCACCCCCACCCTCATGACCGCCCGGCCGGTCAGCCTTTGCTACAGGTCACAGGTCTCAAAAAGGCTTATGGTGCCATTCAGGCCGTGGGCGGCGTGAGCTTCCAGGTGCAACCTGGTGAGATATTTGGTGTGATCGGGCCCAACGGCTCGGGCAAGACCACGCTGTTCAACAGCATGCTGGGTCAGATCACGCCTGACGCCGGCAAGATTGAACTCAACGGCGAAGACGTCACCACCTGTGGCCCACTGGAACTCAACCGGCGCGGTGTAGGCCGCACGTTCCAGACGCTGCAGGTGTTTGGCAAGATGACCGTGCGTGACAACCTCATCGTTGCGGCACAGGAACATTCCGGCTCCATGTTCAGCCGCATATTCGCACCGGGCGACTCCGGCCTGGGCGCCAAGGCCGATGCGCTGATCGACCAGTTCCGCATTCGCCATGTGGCTGACAAAAAGGCGGGTGAACTGTCTTATGGCCAACAGAAGCTGGTGGACATTGCTATGGCCTTCATGAGCGAGCCCGACCTGGTGTTGCTGGATGAGCCTTGTGCGGGTGTGAACCCGAGTCTGGTGGGTGGCATCAGCACGCTGCTCAAGGAGCTCAACCGAAACCCCAAGTTTGGCAAGAAGAGCTCATTCGTGGTGATTGAGCACAACATGGACTTCGTGATGGACCTGTGCCACCGCATCATGGTGATGGTGGAAGGCCAGGTGATGGCGATTGGTACACCGGCTGAAATACGTGGCAACAAACAGGTGCTCGACGCCTACCTCGGGAGCTGAAAATGAGCACAGACACTTGTATTGAATTCGTGGATGTGGTGGCGGGCTACAAGGATTTCATGATCCTGAACAACCTGACGTTCAAGGCCAAGCGCGGCACCATCACGTTGTTACTCGGACCCAATGGGGCGGGCAAGTCAACGGTGCTGAAGACGCTGTTTGGGTTGCTCAAACCCCGCCAGGGAAAAGTGCTGCTGGACGGTGAAGACGTGAGTGGCTCCACGCAAAAAGCGCTGCTGGCCAAAGGCATTGCCTTTGTGCCCCAGGGGCGCAACCTGTTTGGCCAGCTCACCGTGTTTCAAAACCTGGAGCTGGGCGGCATCACGCTGGGCATGAAGACCACCCACGAACGCATTCCCGAAGTGCTGGATTTTTTTCCGCGCGTGAAGGAGCGCATGAACTCCATGGCCTCCGCGCTGTCGGGGGGCGAGCAGAAGCAGCTTGAGATTGGCCGCGCCTTGCTGCTGCGGCCCAAGGTCATCCTGATCGATGAGCCATCCATTGGTTTGAGCCCAATTGTTGTGCAAGACGTTTTCAAGCTGCTGCGAAAGCTGGCCGAGCAGGGCACTACCGTCCTGATGGTCGAGCAGAATGTCAAGAGCGCCCTGAAGGTTTCCGATGAGGCCATTGCGCTCGAGTCCGGTCGGTTGGTGCTGCAAAAGCCGGCCTCCGAATTGCTGGCCGATCCCAACATAGAGCGTCTGTTTTTGGGGGGTGCCCATGCGGCAGCCGCAGCAGAGCCTGCAACAATCGTCTAGACCCGTCACCAGCCCAGCATCAGCCCCACATCACAGGAAGCAGCCGACCATGAACCCATCACTCACCGCAGCGCCAGCCGCCTCGGCGCGCCCCAGTGGTGCCGACCGCGAAGAAATTGTCGAAGGCCCCAACCCGCTGGGGCTGGAAGGCATCGAGTTCATCGAATACGCGACGTCCAAGCCGCAGGCGCTGGGCCAGGTACTGGAGACCATGGGTTTCAGACCGGTGGCGCGACACCGCTCGCGAGAAGTGTTGTTGTACCGCCAGGGTGATATCAACATCATCGTCAATGCCCATACCAATAGCACGGCG
>JANPAZ010000094.1:0-1941 GCA_031430225.1 Rhodoferax sp.
CGGCCAAACCCGATCAGGATGTTCTTGGCGTATTCGGGTTGCAGCTCGAAAAAGTCACCATCGTCCACCGTCTTGACGATCAGCTCTTTCATGTCATAGGGCTTGTTGGGGTTGTCTGGCACCAGGGTGTCCAGTGACGCATCCATGCGATCGGCCGGGTCGCCGCTCCTGCGCACGGGTGCCTTTTCACGGTTGTTTAACGGCAGGTAGTTGTAGAGGCGGCGCAGCATCAGTAACGCCTCCACGTCGTTTTCAAACGCCAGGTCGGCCACGCCGCTCTTGGTGGTGTGGCTGATGGCACCGCCCAGTTCTTCGGCGGTCACCTCTTCATGCGTCACGGTCTTCACCACTTCGGGGCCGGTGACGAACATGTAGGAACTGTCTTTCACCATGAAGATAAAGTCGGTCATGGCAGGTGAATAAACCGCGCCACCGGCACAAGGGCCCATGATCATGCTGATCTGCGGCACCACACCGCTGGCCATCACGTTACGCTGGAACACATCGGCATAGCCGCCCAATGACGCGACGCCTTCCTGGATGCGCGCACCGCCTGAATCGTTGAGGCCAATCACCGGGGCGCCGACCTTCATGGCCTGGTCCATCACTTTGCAGATCTTTTCGGCATGGGCTTCGCTCAGGGCACCGCCAAACACCGTGAAATCCTGGCTGAACACAAACACCAGACGACCGTTGATCATGCCGTAGCCCGTGACCACACCGTCGCCAGGGATCTTGTTGTCTTCCATGCCAAAGTCCACACAGCGATGTTCAACAAACATGTCCCATTCTTCAAACGTGCCCTCGTCGAGCAACAGTTCAAGGCGCTCGCGCGCGGTGAGCTTGCCCTTTTTGTGCTGTGCGTCGATGCGCTTTTGGCCACCGCCCAGGCGCGCGAGTTCGCGCTTGGCTTCCAGTTGTTCAAGAATGTCGTGCATGATTGTTCTTCCTGTTTGCTCTGATATTGATAGCTAACTATGCCCGCTCCATGTGGGCAAGTAGCAGATTTCGTGCGGCAGTCGAGGCGGCAACCCGCCCGGCAGCCACATCAGCGATCAGTGTGGGCAACAACTCGCACACCCGTGGGTGCTGGCGGAATGATTGTTTGAGCCCGGCGTCTATGCGCTCCCACATCCAGGCCAGTGACTGCTGCTGGCGACGCAGTGCCAGCTTGCCATTGGCAGACTGCAATGTTCTGTACTCACTCACGGCAGTCCAAAAGGCGTCAACGCCCTGCCCATTCAGGGCACTGAGCTGTATGGCCTTGGGATGCCAGTGCTTTTCATCGTGGCTGCCAAAAAGGCCCAGCAACTGCATGGCTGAGGTGATTTGCAGCTGGGCTCGCTGGGCGGCAATGGCATCAATGTCTGCCTTGTTGATGACCACCAGATCGGCCAGTTCCATCACGCCCTTTTTGATCGCCTGAAGGTCATCGCCCGCATTGGGTAACTGCATCAGCACGAACATGTCGGTCATGTTGGCCACTGCGGTCTCACTTTGGCCCACACCTACGGTTTCGACAACCACCATGTCGTACCCTGCTGCCTCACAGACCAGCATGGCCTCGCGCGTTTTCTCGGCGACACCGCCCAACGTTCCGCTGCTGGGGCTGGGGCGGATATAGGCCCGCTCGTGCACCGAGAGTTTTTCCATGCGCGTCTTGTCGCCCAGGATCGAGCCGCCAGACACCGTGCTGGACGGGTCAATCGTGAGCACCGCCACACGGAGGCCCTGATCAATCAGGTACAGGCCCAGCGCTTCAATAAACGTTGATTTACCAACGCCGGGGACACCGCTTATCCCTAAGCGAAATGATTTGCCGGTGTGGGGCAGAAGCGCAGTGAGCAACTCGTCAGCCTGAACGCGATGGTCTGCCCGCGTGGATTCCAGCAGGGTGATGGCTTTGGCGACGGAGCGACGCTGCACCATGGCCTCGCCGTG
>JANPAZ010000095.1:0-2764 GCA_031430225.1 Rhodoferax sp.
CATCGTGCACCCGCAGACGTGGCCCAAAGACCTGAACTACGTTGGCAAACGTGTCGTTGTGATTGGCTCGGGCGCAACCGCCGCCACTTTGCTGCCCGCCATGGCAGATACCTGCGAGCACATCACCATGCTGCAACGCTCACCTACCTATTTCCACACCGCTCGCAACATCAATGAACTGGCCGACATGCTGCGCCAGCTGGAGATTCCTGAAGCGTGGGTGCACGAGATTGCACGGCGCAAGATTCTCTTTGAGCAGACGCAGTTTCAGGCGCGGGCACGGGCCGAACCCGATGCCGTCAAGCAAGACTTGCTTAACAACGTGCGCAGCTTCCTGGGCGACAAGGTGGATGTGGACAAGCACTTTGCGCCGCGCTACCGCCCCTGGCAGCAGCGCCTGGCCTTCATCCCCGACGGGGACCTGTTTAAAGCCATTGCAAAGGGCAAGGCCTCAGTAGTCACAGATGAGATCGAAAGCTTCACGCCCACCGGCCTGCGGTTGAAGTCGGGCGAAGAACTACCCGCCGATATTGTGGTGACGGCGACGGGCTTTAACCTGAGTGCACTGGGCAACATCGCGTTCGAAGTTGACGGCAAGCCGCTTGCGTTTGGCGACACGGTGGCCTGGCGTGGCGCCATGTTCACGGGCGTGCCCAACATGGTCTGGGTGTTTGGCTACTTCCGCTGGAGCTGGACGCTGCGCGTGGACATCATGGGCGATTTTGTGTGCCGTCTGTTAGCCCACATGAAGGCCCGTGGCAGCAGCGTCGTGACCGCGCAGCTTCGCGCACAAGACAAAGATATGGAACTCAAACCCTGGATCGCCCCGGACAACTTCAACCCCGGCTACCTGACACGCGGCGTGCACCTGCTCCCCAAGCAGGGCATGAACGAGCCCTGGCAGCACGACCAGGACTACATGCGCGATGTGAAAGAGCTGCCCACCGCCGACCTGGACGACGGCAGCTTGCAATTCAAATGAATTTTCCAGGCCCACTCCGAAAATCCCTTGTCTCTCTGCCCTTAACCACGAAAGGTAATCATGTCGAAAGCCCTTAACCGCCGCAACGCACTTAAAGCCACCGCGGCCACACTGTTACCCGCCACGCTTGGGCTGGATGTGATGGCGCAGGATGCCTATCCATCCAAGCCTATCAAGATCATCGTGGCTCTGCCCGCAGGCGGGGTAGCCGATGTTTCGGTACGCATTTTGGGCGAGGCTATGAGCCCTGTGCTCAATCAGCCCATCGTGATTGACAACAAGCCCGGTGGCATCTTCCAGATTGGAATCCAGCAGGCCACTCAATCGGCGCCTGATGGCTACACCCTGATCCACATCATCAACTCAATGCTGGCGGCACAAGCCGCCCTGAAGCGTTACGACATGACGAAGCAGTTGACACCCGTGTGCCTGTTTGGTGCAACCGACGGCGCGATGTTTTGCTCGAACGCAGCCCCCTTTAAGACACCTCAGGAAATGATTGCCTGGGCCAAGGCCAACCCCGATAAACTGAATTATGGAACCTCTGGTCCGGGCACCCTGGAGCATTTGTTCATGGCAGCCTTTGCCAAGAAGTTCGGCTTCACTGCAGTCCATGTGCCTTTCAAGGGCGGGCCGGACGTCATGACGGCCCTGGCCCAGAATGAAATTCAGGTTGCGGCAACGGCGGTTCCGTTGGCACTTCAGTTTGGGCAAAGGGTCAGGCCCTTGTCCATGCTGGTTGATAAACGCAACCCGCTGTTGCCCAACCTTCCGACCTTGAAGGAACAAGGCGTTGATTTCACAACCATGCAGTACTGGGGTGCCCTGGCTGCCCCCGCCGGAACGCCTAAAGCTGTGATTGATACGCTTGCGCGACATGTTGCCAATGTGGTCGCCACCCCTGCCCTGGCTGCAAAGTATGCGGCGGTTGGTCTGAACCCCATGAGCAACACCACCGAGCAGATGACCCGCCTGATCGCCGATGACCTGAAGTTTCTGACCGCCGCTGTTGTGGATGCGGACCTGAAGATTAACTGACACACCGGCCGTCGCGGCAGCCGAGCAAGACGTTCAGGCCGCCGGGCCCACCAGGGTCGGGTTGCGTCGGGCCAGAATGTCCTGCATCCGCAGGTCTACCACCTCCAGCAGGTTTTGCTGTGCAGGGATGATGTAGAAGCGATCCAGCAGGACTGCCGCTACCACCTCGCTGGCCACCAGCGCAGGTTCCAGGCCGACCTCAAGTGCCGCCCGGAATTTGGCTGCCATCTCGCGGACTTTTTCAGGCAAGGCGCTCACATTGGTGGCGGGCCCGAGGTCGGAAGGGCGGTTGCGCTCGGCATCCATGATGCCGGTTCGGATCAGGCCTGGGCAAAGGACCGACGCTGACACCTTGGAACCCATGCCCTTGAGGTCTTTGTACAAGCCTTCGGTAAAGCATGTCACCGCATGTTTGGACACAAAATAGGGGTTACCGCCGGTAGCCAGGCCCGCGATGGACGCCGTGTTGACAATGTGCCCTTCGTCGCCACCCGCCAGCATGCGCGGCACGAAGGCACGCACGCCATACACAACGCCCATGACGTTGACTTTGAGAATCCACTCCCAGTCTGACAACGGCGTCTCCCACGCCAGGGTGCGCAGCGCGGGAGTGGCCACACCGGCGTTGTTGCACAGCACATGCACGGCACCATATTCGGCATAGGCCGCGTCAGCCAGCGCGTTGACCTGGGCCTCAACCGAAACATCTGTGCGCAGCGCGATGGCAGTCGCACCCCCTGAGCG
>JANPAZ010000096.1:0-4751 GCA_031430225.1 Rhodoferax sp.
CACGAAAGCTGTAGGTAAATGTCTTCTCGGCGGTCGGATCACCCTTTAAGTGTGCAATCCGGCTGGACAGCCGCACGAAATCCGGTGCGTCCCCGCCCAGCATCTTGCTGTGGCCTATTTGCTTCAAGTGCCCGTGGCGCCATGGGCCATTACCGACTGAGTGCCGATACCTCAGTCAGTTTGCCGTTCATCAGCTTGAAGTGGAAATTGGCGTAAACCGGCTTGGACCACAGGTCTTTGTCTGTCAATTCACGCTGAAATGTCGGCACATCAACTTTCACCGTAGCGTCGTACGCCCCATCGCCTAAAAGCGCGCTGTTGGCTGAATAGTGCAAGCCGCTGCTGCCCCACATGGGCGGCAATGATAGAGTGGCCGCCTTCCCCGTGGATGAATTGGTTGCTTCAAACGTCACGTTCGCATAGGGAATACGCGTCTTGGTCTTTGGATCATCGAGCTTCAATTCCACGTGGTAGCGCTCGTCAGCAGCGGGTGAGTGCGCCCCCCAAACTGGCGGGGTACCCATGGGCATCCACATCGCCTCGGCGCCTTCAAGTTCCAACTGCAGAACCATACCGCTGGTCGCAACACGGCCGATGAGCACCGCTTTCTTCAAAGGGTCCGCCGCAACCGCAAGCGCCTTGACTTGGGCTCTGACGGGGGGAACTGGGGCTGCTTGGGACCATGCGGCGGCACAGGCTGCGCTTAAGGCAAAGGCCATTGTTGTTTGGTTAAAGTGTGACATGGGTTGCCTCTCATCCCACCATGGCGTGACAAGCTGCAGCGCAGATCTTGCAGGCTTCGGCACAGTGTTTGCAGTGATCCATAGCGTGTTTGGCGCATTCGGTGCTGCACGCTTGGCAGGCTTGGGCGCACAACGCGCAGATTGCGTCGCGCTGAGCGCCCTGACGCGCGATGGAGGCTGCTGCCAGTCGACAAATGTCAGCACATTCCAAATCCAACGCAATGCATCGGGCCATCGGCTTTGGCTGATCTTCATTCAGGCAAGCAGATGCGCATTGGAGGCACGCAGCAGCACAGTCATTGCAAGCGCGAAGACAATCAATTTCTTTTTGACTCAACATGTTCACTTCCTCTGGGTTTTGCCGAAGATACGGTGCCTGAATCTTTCCGAAAACGAAGAGGGTCGTCGGTGCGTCAGCGCACAAAGGCTGGGTGATGATTTCAGCGTCTCACAGACCGCTGAAATAGGGTTGCGTGTGCTGCCGCACAGATGGCTGCTAATGGCAGGCGTAACTTCAACACTGCAGATTTCGCACTTTCTACTATCAGCCTAATTCTTCGTTTCAATAAGGAAAAATTATGAAAACTTTACGTTCAATCAGCCTTGGTACGGTACCTGTACTGACCACAGACGTCTCTTTTGCACAGAGCGTCAACATGATGCATGATGGCGCGTGGGGCAACAGCTGGATGGGCGGCTATGGCGGAATATGGATGCCGGTTTTGACGATTGTTGTGGTCGTCGCGCTTGTGGTGTGGATAGTTCAACAAAGGAAGTGATCGGGGTCGGGAAGACTAGTCGACACTGGCTCGGCTGTCTTGGCCGAAATGGTCTTGATCATTCTGGTCATCGTTTAAGCATCATAGAAAATCGAGGCAACCCATGTACTACATCGTTGAAACCCAAAAATCATTCCACCAGGCGTCGACAGACCTTGAATCGGCAGTGATCCGCAATGGCTTCGGAGTACTGCATATCCACGACTTGGGTACCACACTGCGCAGTAAAGGCATTGCATTTGAGGAAGAGTGCAAGGTTTTTGAGGTCTGCAATCCGGCCCAAGCCGCAAAAGTTTTATCTACCGATATGCGTCTGAATATGGCGTTACCGTGTCGTATTTCCGTGTACACGGAGAAAGGCCAAACGAAGATCGGTTTGATCAAGCCAGTGCCCATGCTTTGCGCGCTGTCTCAGGACGCAGCGCTGGTTCAAGTTGCCAAAGAAGTTGAGGAAAAAACCATCGCAATGGTCGACGAGACGAGATGAAGCGGTTGGGAAATTCAACCGCATGAGAGCATGTTTGGCAGGTCAACGCGCTGGTCCACCTCGTAGTTCGGCGCGAGTTACGCCGCAATATGGGGCGTTGCGCTAAAAAGCCTCTTGTCCTGCGTCAACCCACCGCGTGGCGGGCGCTGCCTTGGCCAAAGTCATCCAGACATGAAAGGGCAGCTTTTCAACCGGTCTGCGTGGCGCCGGGCGCGCCACCACCAGCCGGTCACCCTCACATTGCATCACGCCGCATTCCGACGGAACTTCATCCGGCTGGGCAATGGGCTTGCCCTTGGCGGTTTGGCCCAGCACGTACCAGCACTCTCCGCCCATGCCCAGGTACGCCGCACGCTTGGCGGGCTTTTTCAAATCACCCAGCAGATCGGCGCGGCTGACCTTGATCTCGTGCACGATGGGCTCCAGATAGGCCTCCACCGTTGTGTTGCGGATCGAAAACACATCAGGGCAGGCCACCACCCAGGTCAATTCACCGGCTTGCCCCGCATCGGGTGTTGGCACTTGGGCACGCAGGCTAAGGCCCCGCCAGACCAGACGGCCAGCGCGGCCCATTTCAATGGCGACTTTCTCAACCAGTGCTTCGTGGCCAGCGCGCGCTGCTTTGTTGAGCGCAAAAACTTGAGCCAGCTGCACCATGCCGGCGTCGGTCACACGCAAGGTCTCATGGCCAGCTGTCGAGGTGACGCGTTCCAGAAGGCCGCAAGCCAACAGTTCGACCTCAATCATGTCCTGGCAGGGCCAGCCGCTGGAGCGATAGATTTCCCTCAGGCGTTGATGATGGCGACGGTTGAGCGCCATAGAAAGAGGGGTCAAATTGGCAGGTGTCATGTCTGCGCAAGGCGTAAAACTGAGTATTTGTACAGTATAGTTTGTGGCATGTCCAAGCGCTACACCGTGGCCGTACGCACCTTGTGCGAGTTCAACGCCAAGCAGGGCGATCTAGATCTGCGCTTCACGCCCTCACCGACGGCGCTTCAGGGCATGGCGGGCCATGGTGAAGTCACGTCGCGTCGGGGCTCGCACTACCAGCGCGAGGTCTCACTTTGCGGTAGCCATCTGCATCTGCTCGTGCGGGGCAGGGCCGATGGCTACGACCCCCTGCTCGGGCGTATCGAGGAGATCAAGACGCATCGTGGTGATATCACCAAAATACCCGACAACCATCGGCAGCTCCACTGGGCCCAAGCCCGCGTCTATGCCTGGCTGCTGTGCGATCAACTGGGTCTGGCTGAACTTGAGGTGGCTCTGGTTTATCTGGACATTGCCAGTGGCGAAGAAACCTTGCTGACAGAGCGGCGGGACCGGGCCTGGTTAAAAGCGTTTTTCGAATCACTGTGTGTGCGATTTTTGGCGTGGGCGGAACAGGAAGCGTTGCATCGCGAGGCCCGGAACGCAGCTTTGGTAGCGCTGACATTTCCGCATGTCGAATTTCGCACCGGTCAGAGAGAGCTGGCTGAGGCGGTCTACAAGGCCCATGTTTCTGCGCGGTGTTTGATGGCCCAGGCACCTACCGGCATTGGCAAGACCATTGGCACTCTGTTCCCTGCGCTCAAAGCCGTGCCTGGTCAGCAGCTCGACAAGGTATTTTTTTTGACAGCCAAAACGCCCGGGCGGCAGCTCGCGCTGGATGCCATGCAGGTGTTGCAGACCCATGCCCCTGAGATGCCCCTTCGCGTGCTGGAACTGGTCGCCAAGGAGAAGGCCTGCGAGCATCCAGACAAGGCGTGTCACGGTGATTCATGCCCTCTGGCGAGAGGCTTTTATGACCGCTTGCCTCAGGCACGCCAGGCTGCGGTGAACCTCGGTGTTTTGTCCAAATCTTCAGTGCGTTCTCTGGCACTGGCGCACTCAGTGTGCCCCTATTACCTCGGCCATGAAGTTCTGCGCTGGAGTGATGTGGTGGTGGGTGACTACAACCACTACTTTGATCTGACGGCACTGCTTCACAGTCTGACGATGAGCGAGTCCTGGCGTGTGAGCGTGCTTGTGGATGAGGCGCACAACCTGGTGGAGCGGGGGCGGCAAATGTACACAGCCGAGCTGGGTCAGGGTGCATTGAGGCAGATTCGAAAAAGTGCGCCCCCCGAACTGAAAAGACCGCTAGACCGTTTGCAGCGACAGTGGAATGCCTTGCTGAAGAATCAGATTGAAACGTACAAGGTGCATGCCGGCTTGCCCGAGAAATTCATGTCCTCATTGCAAAACCTGATCGCGGGAATCACGGCCTTTTTCGCAGACCATCCGGCCACGCGGGATGATGGGTTGCAGGGGTTTTATTTCGATGCGCTCCATTTTTTGCGCCTTACCGAATTGCATGGGCCGCATTCGCTCTTCGACGTCACTCTGTCTGCAGCGCCAACCGGGTCTGTGCCCGCTGGCTCCACGCTGTGTATTCGCAACGTCGTACCCGCGCCCCTTTTAAAGAGCCGTTGGGGTGCAGCACAATCTGCAACGCTTTTTTCGGCCACATTAAGCCCCCCGCAATACCTGCAAGACATGCTGGGTTTGCCGGGCAACACGGCCTGGCTGGATGTGCCTTCCGCTTTTGACGCTGGCCAGTTTCAGGTGCACGTGGCGCAAGATATGTCCACCCGTTTCCGCGACCGCAAACAGTCGCTGAGGCAGCTCGTCAATACATTGGCAAAGCAATATGCATCCATTCCCGGCAATTACCTGGCGTTCTTTAGCAGCTTTGATTACCTGCAAATGGCGGCTGACGAA
>JANPAZ010000097.1:0-2280 GCA_031430225.1 Rhodoferax sp.
GTAGGTGCTGTCCAGGGCCTTGCGAACCGCAGAGAACTGCTGCCCGATCTTCAGGCAGCTTTCGCCCTCTTCAATCATGCGTTGCACGCCCCGGATCTGGCCTTCGGCGCGGCGCAGCCGGTTAAGTACGTCGGTGCGGGCCGCTGCGTCAGTCAAAACAGTCACTGATATCTCCTTGAGGTTTGAAGGCCGGAAGTCATTGGGCTCGCGCAATCAACTGTATCAATTGGCGCACCCAATCTTGGATTCTGGCACGCCGAGCTTTTTCAAAATGATGCCCAGAGGGCAAAAGTTGGTGAACCCCGACTGGAACAGGTTGATGCCTACAAATGCTGTGAAGGCAAGCGCCCATTTGCTGATAAACAGAGGACTGCCCTCGACGCCCAGCGCCAGAGAAATCATGACAAAAAGGCCTGCAAAAACCACGATATAGCGTTGAACGGTCATATGAAACTCCTAAAGTTAATAAATGGATGGGAACACAGGTAAACAGGGGAAACTCAGCTTCGCACTTCAAAGCGCCGCCAGTAAAGTGCGTAATAAAGCACCGGGATGACGACCAGCGTGAGCAGGGTCGACACCAGAATGCCGAATATCAGGGACACGGCCAGGCCGTTGAAGATCGGGTCGTCCAGAATGAAAAACGCACCAATCATGGCCGCGAGCCCGGTCAGGGCTATCGGCTGCGCGCGTACGGCAGCAGACTGCACCACGGCATCCTTGAAAGCCATGCCCTGGGCTATTTGCAGTTCAATGAAGTCCACCAGCAGAATCGAGTTGCGCACGATGATGCCGGCCAGCGCGATCATGCCGATCATCGAAGTCGCCGTGAACTGGGCGCCCATCAGCGCATGCCCCGGCATCACGCCGATGATGGTGAGCGGGATCGGAGCCATGATGACCAGGGGCGTCAAGTAGCTGCGAAACTGCGCTACGACCAGCAGGTAGATCAGGATCAGGCCAACGCCATAGGCAGCTCCCATATCGCGGAACGTGTCGTAGGTGATCTGCAACTCGCCGTCCCATTTGATGGCGTACTGGCGGTAGGTGTCAGTGGGCTGGTGAATCCAGTACTCACCCAGGTCACCGGTGCCGGGCAGCGCGGACGCGGCGAGCTTGCCGCGAATCGCAAACAGGCCATAAAGGGGCGAGTCCAGCTTTCCGGCCATGTCGCCGAACACATAGCTCACCCCTTTGAGGTCTTTGGTGAACAACGGCTTGTCGATGATGCCGCGCTCGACCTGAACCAACTCAGACAAGGGCACCATCTGGCCATTGGTGGCGCGAAGGGGAACGGCCAGCAAGGCATCCAGACCCGTCTGCGATGCCAGTGGCAACTGCAACTTCACGGGCACCGGGTACTTGCTTTGGCCGTCATGCAGGTAGGCTGCGTCTGAACCGGCAAGCGCAATGGCCGCGCTCTGGGCTACCACGGCCACCGGAATGCCCAGCGACTCGGCGCGCTGACGGCGCACGCGCAGGTAGGCGCGCGGCGCGTTTTCCTTCAGCGATGTGTCCACACCCACGATGTCGGGCGTGTCTGAAAACGCTTTGGCGATACGGCTGGCGAGCTGCTGGCGGCCCTCCTCGTCTGGCCCATAGACTTCAGCCACCAGGGGCGACATCACCGGCGGGCCAGGGGGTACTTCCACCACCTTGATGCGCGCGTTGTATTTCACGCCGATCTTCTCAAGGTCGGGCCGCAGGCGCTGGGCAATCACATGGCTCTTTTCGCTGCGGTGGTGCTTGTCCACCAGATTGACCTGCAGGTCGCCCTGATCCGCGTCGGCGCGCAGATAGTACTGGCGCACCAGTCCGTTAAACGTGATGGGTGATGCCGTGCCCGCGTAGGCTTGCAGGTTCAGCACTTCGGGCTGACCCGCCAGGAACGCACCCAGTTCATGCAATGTGGCCGCGGTATTCTCCAGCGGGGTGCCTGCCGGCATTTCCACCACAACCTGAAATTCACTCTTGTTGTCAAAGGGCAGCATTTTCATAACCACCCACTGCACCAGCGTCAGCCCGACCGACAGCAACAAGGCCACCAGAATACCGCCGAGCAACAGCCAGCGTTTGCGCGCACTGTTGAGGAACGGCGTCAAGACGCGGGTGAACAGGGTTTGAAGCTTGGGACCCAGGCCTTTCGGATTTTCGGCGTGGGCGTGTCCAGGGCCCGCGCCATGCTGCTTCATCAGCTTGAGGGACAGCCAGGGCGTGACCGTAAACGCAATCGCCAGTGACAATGCCATGCCCAGGCTGGAGTTGATCGGGATCGGGCTC
>JANPAZ010000098.1:0-2133 GCA_031430225.1 Rhodoferax sp.
GGCCTGATTGACGCCGAACGCGTGCTTCGCCGTGTGGAAGGCATTGCGATTTGCCGCCTGACCAGCGCCGACGTGGTGCGTCACCCGCTGGTGGCCCGCATTGTGGACGCGTATGACGCCCCCGGAAGTTTGGGTACCGAACGACCCGCAGCGCCATCCACGCGCGCAAACAAAAAGCTCAGAGTAAAGCCCACGGTACGTGTGCGCAAGGCAGTCGACTGACTAGGACCATTCGCTTTCCGTTTTGCTACTTTTTTTATAGCTAACTATGCACGTTCCTTGTGGGCCAATGCCCACTTTCCTATAAATATGCTCAAGAAACTGTCGCTATCACTGCAATTTGGTGATCTCAAGGACGCGGCCCGTCACCGTGCCGCCCTGCCCCGCCACAGCGTGGCGCGCTGGATTCGCCACGCCCTGTCAACGGACGCAGAGATCACCGTGCGCATCGTTGGCACTGAGGAAGGCCAGGCGCTGAACCGTGATTACCGCAGACGAGACTACGCCACCAACGTACTGACGTTTGACTACACGCAAACCCCCATCGTGACCGCTGACCTGGTGCTATGCGCACCGGTCGTCGCCAAAGAAGCCAAGGAAAATCGCAAGACATTGAGCGCCCACTACGCCCACCTGCTGGTGCATGGCGCGCTGCACGCGCAAGGTTGGGACCACGAGACCAGCGAAGCCGATGCACAGGCGATGGAAGCGCACGAGGTCATGATTCTGGCCGGGCTGGGCATCAAAAGCCCCTACTGAAAAACACAGCGTACCCCAAACCGATGAGCGCCAGCACAGCCGGTTCTACCCCGCCCGCAGATTCGACCAAGCGCGTTGCCCTCATCGTGGCAGCCGCTTTTTTCATGATGCTGCTCGACGGCGCCATCCTCAACACGTCGCTGCCGCTCATGGCCACGAGCCTGGGCGTGACACCACTGGCGCTGACAGCCGGTGTCACGGTCTACCTGCTGGCTGCCGCCGCTGTGATTCCGGCCAGTGGCTGGCTGGCTGACCGATGGGAAGCGCGCCGCGTGTTTTTCATCGCCATGGCGGTTTTCACACTGGCTTCATTGGGCTGCGGCCTGGCGCAAGACCTGGGCCAGTTGGTGGCGGCAAGGGCCTTGCAAGGCGTGGCTGCGGGGTTGATGGCACCTGTGGGCCGCACCCTGGTATTGCGCCGCGCTGCCAAGTCCGAGGTGATGGCCGCGATCGCCATGATTGTGTGGCCATCGCTGCTGGCACCCGTGTTGGGGCCGCCGCTGGGGGGTTTCATCAGTACCTATGCAACCTGGCGCTGGAATTTTTTTATCAACCTGCCGGTCGGCCTCATCGGTTTGTATGCCGTCTGGCGCTGGGTGCCCCGCACACCTGTGCCCCGGCCACCCAAGCTGGACTGGGTGGGCAGCGTGCTGTGCGCACTGGCATTGGTATTGCTCTTGCTGGGGCTGGAGCGCGGTGCGCAGGTGGGCCCGCAGCTGGCAGATTGGGGCGTGCCGCTGGGTCTGGCTGGTGCGGGGCTGGTGATTGGCGCCGTTGCCGTGCACCACCTTCGCACCACCACACACCCGGTGGTCAGCCTGGCGCCGCTGAAGGTGCGCAGCTTTGCGGTGGCCACCCTGGGCGGGGGCACCTTGTTCATGACCTGTATGCAGGCAGCACCCTTCCTGCTGCCCCTGATGTTTCAGCTGGCTTTTGGCATGGGTGCGGTGGAAGCGGGCCTGTTCACCCTGGCTTACTTCCTGGGCAATCTGCTGATGAAAACATTCACCACCCCCGTGCTTCGCCGCTGGGGGTTTCGACGCGTGATGACGGTCGGCGGGACGATGGCTGCTGCCACGCTATTTTGTTTCGCCCTGTTGCAAGCCGACACGCCGCTGGTGCTCACCGTCGCCCTGCTGGTGGCCTCCGGTGCCATGCGCTCCATGCAGATGACATCAATGAACACACTGGCCTTTGCAGACATTGACCCGGCCCACCGGGGGGCGGCGTCCACGCTGTCCACCATGTGTGCCCAAATGGCCTCGGCTCTGGGCGCCGCGGTGGGCGCGCTGGTGCTGGCCGTATCTCAAATGGCGCACGGGCGCACCGCCTTGGCCGCTGTTGATTTCAGGGTGGCGTTTGGGGTCATGGGCG
>JANPAZ010000099.1:0-1575 GCA_031430225.1 Rhodoferax sp.
AGTCGCATTATTGGTGCTGTCGCCTGGCCCCACCATGTTGATGAGCATGACCAACGCTGTGAACCATGGCGCACGCAAGGCGATGGCTTCGGCCGCCGGAAGCGTAACGGCTGTGTTGGGCGGCATGATTTTGTCGTCCCTGGGTCTGGGGGCCTTGCTGTCAGCCTCTGAGATTGCGTTCAACATTTTCAAATTCATCGGTGCGTTGTACCTGGTGTACCTGGGAGTCAAAACCTTTCGCAGTCCGGTCACGACCTTTGACGCGGCACCTCAAACCGATGGCAATCCGGGGCAACCAGGCGATGCACCGCGCAAACCAGCGGTGCGTAGTGCGCGGCAACTGTACCTGCAAGGGCTGATGGTGGGTGCCAGCAACCCCAAGGCACTGCTTTTTTTTGCAGCATTCTTCCCGCAATTTTTGGACCCGGCTGCCGCCTGGGCTCCCCAGTTCGCCATTTTGGCCGGCACTTTCATCGCCATTGAATTCAGTGTGCTTGCGCTTTGCACCGTCTTTGCCGCGCGTATCGCACCGTGGTTGCGCCAGGCTGGGCGGGCCCGCTGGTTCAACCGAATGACCGGTAGCTTGTTCGCGGCGATGGGCGGGTTGCTATTCACCTTGCGCCGCCAGGCATAAAGACAGACTGCGCTCCTCAGGTCTCCAGATGGACATCGCTACATTTTTTATCCAGTTGCTCAACAGCGTGCAGTACGGACTGCTGCTGTTCATGCTGGCTGCGGGCCTGACACTGATCTTCGGCATCATGGGCGTGGTCAACCTGGCGCATGGCAGTTTTTACATGCTGGGGGCGTATCTGGCTTACTCTCTCAGCGGCTACTTTGGCAGCCTGACGCTGGCCATTTTGGGCGGCGTGGTGTTGTCGGTTTTATTTGGCCTGGCACTGGAGTGGCTGCTGTTTCGGCACTTTTACCAGCGGGATCATCTGGACCAAGTGCTGCTGACGTTCGGCCTGATCTACATCTTTGAAGAATTGCGCTCCATTGTCTGGGGCGACGATGTACACGGCGTAACCATCCCGAAATTTCTGGACGCATCCATTGCTTTGACCGATACCCTCTCCTACCCGGTTTACCGGCTGTTCATGTCGGGTGTGTGCATCGCGCTAGCTCTGGGCTTGTATCTGCTGATCTCAAAAACCAAGCTGGGCATGAAGATCCGTGCCGGGGCGTTCAACCATGACATGGCCGGTGCGCTGGGTATCAATATCAAGCTGATCCATGCCGTCGTCTTTGCCTTGGGTGTGGGCCTGGCATCGGTTGCGGGCATGATCGCGTCGCCCGTTTCCAGCGTGTACCCCAACATGGGTTCGCAGGTACTCATCATGTGTTTTGTGGTGGTGGTTATTGGCGGCATTGGTTCAGTGCGCGGCGCGCTGATTTCGGCCCTGCTTGTGGGCCTGGTCGATACCTTTGGCAAAGTGCTGCTGCCGTCGGTGGCGGGTATGCTGGTTTACATGCTGATGGCGGGTGTGCTGCTGTGGAAGCCCGAGGGACTCTTTAAGCAATGAAGAATGTGGCCCCCACGCTCCGCCGCTGCGCGGGTCGCTGCCCCCCGAG
>JANPAZ010000100.1:0-5064 GCA_031430225.1 Rhodoferax sp.
GTACCTGGTTGTTGATCGACGAGTCCAACGCGCCACTGGCAGCCGTAGGCATCTACTCGTTGAAAGAATACCGTATGGCCTTGAGGCGTATGGATCTGTTTTTGAGTGCCCTCAATTCCGAGCATATTTTCCAAAGCCATGACGGCTATCCTGACGACACGGAAATGGCCCGCCTGCGTACGATTGCAACGCGCAACATCGCGTTCGCATGCAATTTTCTGGATGCAAAAATCACATCAACCGCCATCATTGAGGCGCTGGCCCTTTGTACCGGACCAGACTGCCCCATCTCGATGTTCCTGGGTGATATCCGCAGTTCTGAGGGCAAACCGGACAGGGTTGAAGACTTTTTGCCCGCCGCCCCGCAGGGCCAACACACCCAGAGCGAGCTGTTGCGAGTACTGGAGAGAGGTCGCACGCTGCAATCGGCCAACGACCTCACAGCCTCACCCCTGACCGCCTTCGTTTACCGCTACCTGGGGCATGAGGGCACTCACCTGGCGATGGTGGAGGCACGCAAGATGTTTGACGGCGTGCTGTCTGCCGAAGAGTTCCTGCGGGCATTGAACCGCAACATGGTCAAGGCCGTTATCCAGGCTTGCGCCCGGATTGCCTTATCTCGCCAAGACGCCTTGTTGGCGCTTGGCAAAACGATTTAAGCAGCCTTTCGACCGCGCTCAAAACCGGTAGCGCAGGCCCAGGCTGGTCACCGACACCCGGTCGCGGCCGCCACCCACAAACTTCATCTCGTGGGCATCATATTGCAACAGGGCTGACAACTGGGCCGTCATCATGTACTCGCCTCCGAGGCCCATAGAGACACCCCAACCGTTCTCACTGCCGTCCACAATGCCGGAGCCCGGTCGCGTCGAGACACTGGTACGGCCATAGGTGGAGCCGAGCTTGCCGAGCAGATTGAACGACTCGGACAACGGCAGCCGTCCGACCACGCTCAGGCTCAGGCCCTCTGCGCGCGTGGTGCCGCCGGCGCGGCTGATATTGCCAAAGTCTGTGTAGCCAATTTCAAGGCCGACGTTGGGGTTGAAGTACCCGCCTGCGGTGACGCTGTAGGCCGTGACACGATTGGTGGACCCATACAGGCCCGTCCCGTTGCCCAACGAGTAATCCGATTGCCCGGCATTGAGGCCGATATAGCCGTTGCCAAAACCGTACATGCCGGTGCCGCTTTGCGCCTGCGCGCCCGCAACGGCAGTCAGGGAAGCGACGGCCACGATCAGGTGGGCCAGGGTGCGTTGGGGAAATTTCATGAGGAATCCTTTGAAGTCATGGGCGTTGAAGATGCCTTGACTTTAGGCAATGCCCCAACTTTGGGATGTAGGCCATCCCGTTCAATGCTTGTAGGACAGCGCTGCTCAGGTGGCCGCAGCCAATGCGTTGCGGCCTCTCGATTTGGCCCTGTACAAGGTGGCGTCCAGCCGCTGGTACCAGGCGTTCAGGTCTTCGCCCTCTTGCAACTCTGCCACGCCAAAGGACGCTGGCAAGGCAATCTGGTGCGTGCCTTCGGAGATCGTGGTTGCTGCCAGGGTCTGACGCAGTCGCTCGGCCAATTGCATGGCTGCGGCCAGGCCCGTCATGGGCAGCAACACCAGGAACTCCTCGCCGCCCACCCGCGCGAGGATGTCACCATCACGCAATTGCCCGGTTATGGCCAGTGCCACCGCCTGAAGCGCGCGATCCCCGACAGGATGACCGAAGCGATCGTTAACCGACTTGAAATGGTCCAGATCCAGCATGATGACCGACAAGGGCGTGCCATGACGCGCCTTGGAGGATGCCTGGCGCTCCATTTGCTCGAACACATAACGACGTGTGCGCGCGCCAGTCAGGTGATCAACCGTGACCAGGTGGTTGAGCCTTTCCATGGCATGCTCAAGTTCGGTGTTTTTGACAGCCAGCTGAGCATTGACACGCTGCAATTTATCACCCGCCTCACTCAGCATCCCGGCCAGCGCGCCATTGCGCTCGGATGCATCAATCTGTTGTGTCAGCTCGCGACGCAGCTCGCTGGCGTAACGGGCCTGTGCCAACACCATCACCAGCCAACCCAACGTGATCTCAAGCCCCAAAGGGTTGTTGGCGGCGCCAATTTGCAGTAGCACGGGCAGTGTCATACCCAACGAAAAAAGCCAGCCAGCCCAACGCAGAGGAGCCAGCACCACCATGGTGATCCCCGAGACACCCACCAGCAGCGTCAGGTTGATGACGTAAATCAGAAATTGGGACTTGTCCCATAAAAACCAGACTGAGGCGCCCCAAATCAGGCCCAGGAGACCTGCCAACGCTATCAGTGCAAGGACCCAGGGGCGCCCATCCTGTTCGTGGCCTACCGCTTGGGAAAATTGGCGACGCAATCCGACAATGAGCAACTCAACCACCACAATGAGGCTCATCCAGGTGACCGCCTGAGCAACACCTGACACGCGCAATATCAGCCAAGCCACGAGCAGAATTCCCAGTGGCGAGACCAGGACACTCGCATACAGGCGCTCAACAAACACACTCGCCTGAGCCGCCTTGACCCTTTGGGCAAGGGCAGCTTCGTCCAGTGTCATGGTGATTGGGTTGTCCACGTGCGCAGCAGGTCTCGCAGGAAGGGAATCGCAGAACATTGTAGTCAACACCGTTAATGAATAGGCGCTATTTGGCACCGCTTATTGACATCCCTCTTCTGCAAACGCTTCGAATACCCGCCTTTCACTTCTTTTGACTGCCTCAGGCCATCAACTGCACATTTCCCCCGGCCGCGGTCGTATTCACCGTGATCGTCTGCTCTGCGCAGAAACGGTACAGGTAATGGGGGCCACCGGCCTTGGGGCCGGTACCACTGAGGCCTTCGCCGCCAAACGGCTGCACACCCACCACCGCGCCAATCTGGTTGCGATTGATGTACACATTACCCACATGCGCCGCGCGGGCCAGCGCCTGCCCGCGCGAGTCGATGCGGGTCTGGATGCCCAGGGTCAGGCCAAAGCCGGCCGTTGCACCGCCGGACCTGTCCGCGCTGCCCAGTGCGTTGATCTGGTCGATGACAGCTTGCGGATCACCGCTCCAGCGCACGATGTGCAGCACGGGGCCGAAGATTTCTTGCGATACGTCTGCCACAGAGCTGACTTCAAACGCCTGTGGCAGGATCAGGTTTGCTACTGATTTCGTAGCTAACTCTTCAATTTTCATGTGGTCCCACAGCGGTTTTGACTCCAAGGGTGAGTTGCGAATGCGCTGCAGGTGCTTCTGAATGCCGCCAAAAGCTTCTTTGTCGATCACCGGCCCAACGTCAGTGGCAAGATTCGACGGGTCGCCACCAACCAACTCCTGAGCGGCACCCTTGATCATCGCAATCACATCGTCGGCAATTTGCGCATGCACACACAGCAGGCGCAGCGCCGAGCAGCGCTGGCCTGCGCTTCGAAACGCCGACTGAACCACGGCGTCACACACCTGCTCCGGCAAAGCAGTGCTGTCAACCAGCATCGCGTTGACACCGCCGGTCTCGGCGATCAAAGGCACAATCGGACCGTCTTTGGCGGCGAGTGCGCGGTTGATGATTTTGGCCACCTGCGTCGAGCCGGTGAACACCACGCCGGCTACACCGGGCGCTGCCACCAGGGCGGCACCCACGGTCTCACCGGGACCATGCAACAGTTGCAGCGCACCTTCAGGCACGCCCGCTGAGTGGAACAGCTTGACGGCTTCCAGCGCCACACCAGGGGTTTGCTCTGCCGGTTTCGCTAGCACGGTGTTGCCCGTTGCCAGTGCAGCGGCAACCTGCCCGATAAATATGGCCAGCGGGAAGTTCCAGGGACTGATGCAGACCCACGGGCCGCGCGCGATCAGCCGCAACTCGTTGGATTCGCCCGTGATGCCCGGCGTCACCTCCGGTTTAGTGCCCCGCGTCACTCCACCGCTCTGGCCAGGCATCGCTATCGGCAACATGATGCGCTCGGCCTCGTTGGCGTAGTAGCGCAGGAAGTCGACAGCCTCGCGCACCTCACTGACCGCATCGCCCCAGGTCTTGAAAGCTTCCTTGACGAGCAGCGCGCAGAACCGGGGCAGCTCGGCTTGCAGCCCATCGGCAGTGCGGCGCATGATGGCGGCACGCTCTGCTACATCGGTTTTGCTCCACTTTTTATAGCTAACTACGCTTATTTCCAGGGGGCCGTGGACCATTTTTTCATCAAAAACAGGCACATGAGGCACTTGTACCGTCTGGTAGGCGGCCAGCAGCGGGCCACGCATGGACTCGACTGTCAGGTCCAGCCCGGCGCTGTTTTGGCGTGCTGAGCCAAAGAGTTCCAGCGGCAAGGGCAGCGAGGTTTCCGGGTTGAGCCGCAAGGGCGAAATCAGCAGCTCGTCCATGCCCACCGACTCATCTGCCAGCTGATGCACAAACGACGAATTCGCACCGTTCTCGAGCAGGCGACGCACCAGATACGCCAACAAATCCTTGTGCGCACCAACCGGGGCGTAGACGCGGCAGGCGATCAGCGGGTTTTTCAGCACCTCGCGGTACACGCCCTCGCCCATGCCGTGCAGTCTTTGCAATTCGAACCTTGAACCTCTTACGGGTGCCGAAGCCGGCCCATTCCCCGACGGGCCGCCCCGAGGGAAATTAGCCCCCTCGGGGGGCAGCGCAGCACGCGCAACGGCAAGTGTGGGGGCCATATTCGCGAGTTGCAAAATCGCGGCAATGGTCGCAGCGTTGTGCGTGGCAAACTGCGGGTAGATCGCGTCAGGCGCGGCCAGCAGGGCGTGAGCGCAGGCCAGGTACGACACATCGGTGTGGTGTTTGTGCGTGAACACCGGGTAATGGGCCAAGCCCATCTCCTGTGCTCGCTTGATCTCGGCGTCCCAGTACGCGCCTTTGACCAGGCGGCACATCAGGCGAATCCTGTGCTTTCGGGCAATGTGGATGATGTGTTCTACCAGCTCCAGCGCACGCGTCTGGTAGGCCTGCATGGCCAGGCCAAAGCCGGTCCACTGCGGGAAATGCTGCGCCACTTTGGCGGCAAGAACCTCAAAAACCTCCAGTGACAATTCGAGGCG
>JANPAZ010000101.1:0-3527 GCA_031430225.1 Rhodoferax sp.
ATCGTTTTCCAGGCGGCGCTGGCCTTCAAGGCCACACCGGCGGAAATCGCCTCGTGGATGTGGGCTTTGGGTCTGGGCATGGGCCTGTGTTCGCTCGTTCCGTCGCTGTGGCTGCGCAAACCGGTCATGGTCGCCTGGAGCACCCCGGGCGCTGCTGTGCTGGCCACGGCAGGTCTGGCAGGCAATGGCGGTTTGGGTTTTACCATGGCCGAGGCCGTAGGTGCTTTCATGCTGTGCGCAGTGCTTATCACCCTGTGCGGCGTAACGGGCTGGTTTGAGCGCGCCATGAACCGGATTCCGATGGCGATTGCGTCGGCACTGCTGGCTGGGGTTTTGGCGCGCTTTGGTCTTCAGGCGTTTGTTGCGGCACAAACCGCGCTGCCTCTGGTGGTGATGATGCTGCTCACCTACCTGTGCGCCAGGCGCTGGCTTGCCCGCTACGCGGTGCCGTTGACGCTCTTGATTGCTATTGTATTTGTAGCTATAACCCAAGGATATACATGGGCCAATGTGGTATTTTCTTTTGCAACTCCGGTCTACACCGCTCCCAGCTTCACCTGGAGTTCTGCGGTGAGCGTTGCGTTGCCCCTGTTTGTGGTCACCATGGCGTCGCAGAACCTGCCGGGCGTCGCGGCCATCGTGGCCGCGGGCTATGGCAAGCCTCCGCAGGAAGGCGGCATTCCGATTTCAAAGGTCATTACCCTGACCGGCGTGGCCACGCTGCTACTGGCACCTTTTGGCGCGTTTGCGCTGAACCTGAGTGCCATCACCGCCGCCATCTGCATGGGTGAGGAAGCCCACGCCGACCCTCGCAAGCGCTATACCGCTGCGGTGTCGTGCGGTGCCATTTATGTGTTGATTGGCATTTTTGGTGCGGCCATCACCGGCATTCTGACGTCGTTCCCCAAGGAGCTGATTGCCGCCATTGCCGGGCTGGCTTTGCTGGGCACCATTGGCGGCGCGCTGGCCACGGCCGTGAAAGACGATTCACACCGCGAAGCCGCGACGCTCACTTTTTTGGTGACGCTCAGCGGCGTTCAAATAGCCGGGGTGGGCTCAGCCTTTTGGGGGGTGGTTGCGGGCGCGTTGGCGCTATTTGTGCAACAGTGCGGGACACGAAATCCGAAAGAAAAAAATTCATGAACATTCTTTTTGTTGCCGACCCGCTTGAGTCTTTCAAAATCTACAAGGACACCACCTTCGCCATGATGCGCGAGGCGCAGAAGCGGGGGCACACACTGGCGACGTGCGAGCCCAAAGACATCCGCTGGCAGCGCGGTGAAAAAGTGATTGCCTTTGTGCGGGACATCACGCTCACCGGGGACCCCGTCAACTGGTTCACTGCGAAGCAAGCGTACCCCAACGAACGCCCACAAACCCTGGCCGGGTTTGACGCCGTCATCATGCGCAAAGACCCGCCATTTGATTCCGAATTTTTCTACGCGACGCACCTTCTTGAGCAGGCCGAACGTGAAGGCGCCCAGGTCTTCAACAAGCCCCGTGCGTTGCGCGATCACCCCGAGAAGCTCGCCATTCTTGAGTTTCCGCAGTTCATCGGGCCGACACTGGTCACACGAGATGCTGACGACATCAAGCGGTTTCACGCCGAGCACAAAGACATCATCCTGAAACCCCTGGACGGCATGGGAGGCATGGGTATTTTCCGGGTCAAGGAAGACGGGCTGAACCTGGGCTCCATCACCGAGACCCTCAACCGCGACGGCGCGCAAACCGTGATGGTGCAGAAATTCTTGCCCGCCATCTCCGAGGGTGACAAGCGGGTGCTGGTGATTGGCGGCAAACCGGTGCCGTTTTGCCTGGCGCGCATTCCGCAGGGAGGCGAAGTGCGCGGCAACCTGGCGGCAGGCGGCAAAGGGGTGGCGCAACCTCTGGCACCGCAAGACCGTGAGATTGCCCAAGCGCTGGGGCCGATTCTGGCCGCACGTGGCCTGCTGCTGGTGGGTCTGGACATCATTGGTGACAGCCTGACCGAAATCAACGTGACCAGCCCGACCTGCTTTCAGGAGATTTTTGACCAGACCGGGTTTGACGTGGCGGCGATGTTTATTGACGCACTGGAAGCGGCTGCCAAACCTTGATATTTTCCTGAGAGTTGCCGGAACACAGCCTGAAATCTGCTTGAAGCTTCAGGTCAGACGGCCTTGGGTTTGAAAACCCCACTACAGGCCGTGCGCGCTTCATCCCCTGTCGGCAGCTTGGCGCACACGGTGTTCAGTTGCTGCGACAGCTTATTGATGACCGCGGCGTGTTGCCCTTTGCCATTCCATGCCATCAGGCGTTGGCCCATGCGCTCCAGGCCACGGCGATTGCGCTCATAAAATATTTCCGGGTCGGGTTCCAGTTCTTTCAACACGCCAGAAGCTGCTTTTTCGATACGGGTCGCGTCGCCTGGTGACAACTCCAGCAATCGACCCACATAACTGCTCCCCCATTGCAATCGCGTGGCCGGCCCGGTGGAAGCGGCCCAGGCTTTCTCGGCCCAATCGAGCGAAGCAGTTTTATCGCCCCGGAGTTTGGCATTGGCCGCAAGAACCAGCATGTGATAGTAGGGCGATACGGCCTTGGGCAGCTCTGCCGTGAGCAGGGCATCGGACTCATCGAGCAAACCCGCTTCGCTCAGCAAATCAGCCGCCGACGGGATGACAGCCTGACGCTCGTAGGTATTGGTTGTGGCCTTGTCGGCTGTGGTGGCTGCCTCGCGGGCCTGAGCTATCAACGCGGCGTCCAGCTTGGCCGGAGTCGCCATGGGAGCGTCCAGTTTGGCCAGGGCGACCTTGGTAGAGACGGCACTCAGGCGATCTGACCTGGACAGGCTTGCATCGGCTGCAAAACGGTCTAGTGCATTATTCAGCAGTGCTAACAGCCGTGCCTGTTCCGGGCTGCCTTTTGGGGCCAATGCCGGGAAAAGCTGGGCGCTGTAGTTCACCAGAACATCGAAGTTCTCCCGCGCCAGGGAGGTGTTCCCGAGCAGGGACTGCACTTGCGCAAGGCTTGCTGGCCGATCGGGCAAATCGGTTTTGTCATGAATGCTCGCCAGCATCGACTTGAGCGACAAACGTGCCGAGGCCTCGGTGTGCGTGGGTGGGCAGGCCTTGGCGAGCCGCTGTAATGTGCTGGCCAGCTCCTTTTTGGGCACCAATTGGGCCTCATCCTGATCCCACGCATAGTAGGCCAGCATGCGCCAGGCGTCGCCAGAAAGGCTTGCACCTTTGCCGTTCAGAACCGCATCAAGCGACTCTTTGGCTGAGCTGCTGGAGGCCATGCCCCAGCCAAGCATCTCCACATATTTGGCGGCATCGACTTCGCCGGGCAGGCGTGTCAGCTCGGTGCCGTCCGGGCGAAACAGAATCATGGTGGGATAGCCACGCACCTTGAACCTGGCACCCAGTTTTTGCGCGCCGGGTGTGTCCCCATCGAGGTACACCGGCACAAACAGCTTGCTGCGCTCCATGAAGTCCTGGCGGTTGAAAACGGTGGCCTTGATCTGGTTGCAGGGCGGGCACCAG
>JANPAZ010000102.1:0-1521 GCA_031430225.1 Rhodoferax sp.
GATGACCCGGCGCACATCCCCCGCAGCGGCGAGCGGCGCCAGCGCGTCGCCCTGCAGGCACCCCTGCCTGCGGGTGCCCGGCCCAGTGAACCCCTGCCCGACCAGAGCGACTGGACCTTCGAGCTGATCGAGCGCTACCACGACGTGATCCGGCAAACGGCTGAGCGCTTTGGGCTGGACACCTACCCCAACCAGCTGGAAATCATCACGGCCGAGCAGATGATGGATGCTTATGCCAGCGTTGGCATGCCGATCAACTACCGGCACTGGAGCTATGGCAAGGAGTTCATTGCCACAGACAAGCGGTACCGGCGCGGACACATGGGGCTGGCCTATGAAATTGTCATCAACGCCAACCCCTGCATCAGCTACCTGATGGAAGAAAACACCACGGCCATGCAAGCCCTGGTGATTGCACACGCGGCCTATGGCCATAACAGTTTTTTCAAGGGCAATTACCTGTTCCGTATGTGGACCGACGCGTCCAGCATCATTGACTATCTGGTTTACGCAAGGCGCTACATCAGCGAATGCGAAGAACGCCACGGCATGGCGACGGTAGAGATGTTTCTGGATTCATGCCATGCACTGGCCAACCATGGCGTGGACCGTTACCGCCGCCCCAGCAAGAAAAGCTTGTCACAGGAGCTTTCTGAGCGCAAGGCACGTGAGGCCTATGCCCAGCAACAGGTCAATGACTTGTGGCGCACCCTGCCAAAAAAAGAAGACAAGTCAGGCGACACGCCTGAAGCCCTTCGGTTTCCGCCAGAACCCCAGGAAAACATCCTCTATTTCATCGAAAAAAATGCCCCCCTGCTGGAGCCCTGGCAACGGGAAGTGGTGCGCATTGTGCGCAAGATCGCCCAGTATTTTTACCCCCAGCGCCAGACACAGGTGATGAATGAAGGATGGGCCACCTTCTGGCACCACAAATTGCTCAACACGCTGTACGACGACGGCTACCTCAGTGATGGCAGCATGCTGGAGTGGCTCAGCTCCCACGCCAATGTGATCTTCCAGCCGCCGGTGGACCACCGCGCCTACAGTGGCATCAACCCCTACGCGCTGGGGTTTGCCATGTACACCGACATCAAACGCATTTGCGAAACTCCCACGCCGGAGGACCGTGCATGGTTTCCGGACATTTCGGGAAGCCCCTGGCTGCCGACGCTGGACCACGCCATGCGCAACTACAAGGATGAAAGCTTCATCGGCCAATTCCTGTCCCCCAAGCTCATGCGGGACTTCCGGCTGTTTGGCGTTCACGATGACGAAAAGCAAAGTGAACTGCACGTGGCTGCCATTCACGATGAAACCGGCTATCGCGAATTGCGGCAGTCCCTGTCCAGGCAATACGATCTGGGTACCCGCGAACCCAACATCCAGGTCTGGAATGTCAACCACCGGGGTGACCGCACCTTGACGCTGCGGCATACCCAATACCAGGATCGGCCACTGGGTGAAAGTACCCAGGAAGTGTTGAGGCACACGGCAAGGCTTTGGGGTTTTGGCGTAGACCTT
>JANPAZ010000103.1:0-2037 GCA_031430225.1 Rhodoferax sp.
TGCACTGGCGCAAGCCAAAGAGCCTGCCGACGTGTACCGCGCCGTGGAGCAACTGGTAGCGCGCGGCCCCGGTGCCAAACTGTTCACGCTGCTGGTGCTCACAAAAGATGGCCAGGAGGTTCAACGCGTGTATTCCAACAATGAAAAAGCCTACCCGCTGGCCGGCCTGAAGCGCATGGGGCCCACGCCCTGGGGCGACCTGGTGCTGACACGGCGCCAGACCTTTCTGGGGCACAACGCCGATGACATCCGCTGGGCTTTCCCCGACCATGAGCTGATCGCCAGCCTGGGCCTGGCCAGCGTCATCAACATCCCCATCGTGGCCATGGGCCGCGTGCTGGGCACGCTCAACGCACTGGACGTGGCGGCCCACTACAGCGAAAGCGATGTGCAGTTCATGCAGGCGATTTCGCCGGTGCTGGCAGTGCCGTTTTTGCGGGAGCTGGGCGGGTTTTGAGTTGGAGCATTGGATGGAACAGGGAATTGGTCCACATATTCATTGAATAGTTTGCTATCAATTCAGGATTATTCTTGCGATTGCATGAAGTCCATTTGGTGCACCGATTCGAGGCCGGGTGAGGGGGCCAGTGCGCCTCAGTCACGAATCGACACCCAGCTTACCGACAGTGTTTTTGCCTATGCGACAGCGATGCCGCGCAAGGAGTCGTTCGGGTTTTAACCGGGGAAGACTCCAGAAGGCTAAAAGCGGGTTTAGCCGCTTAAGATGTGCGTCCTCTAGGCCGGTCACCCGCGGTCAAAAAAGGGCGATAACAGCAACTGCCGGTCAAGCGGACGCATTCAAGATATCTCGGTGAAGCTTCCAGTGGCCGGCGATCTGCTTCCAAATCACGATGTACTTGCCTTTGCTCGCGATTGCGCCGCCGACCCCGTAGGCCTCAGAGCTGCCACGCTCCCAAGCGGTATCTCCTGTCGCCTCAAACTCCAAAGTCGTCAACTGAATTTCACAAATACCACGCGCCTCAAAAGACGAGAAAAACACCCGAACTCCAGGTAATCCGAAGAGTGGATCGCGGCCCGGCAGAAGCAATATCGCATCTTCAGTGTAAAGAGAGACGAACGCCTCTTCATCCCGCATCTTCACTGCCTGCATGAACATTCGGTTTGCTGCTTCGATTTCGTGTTGGAACGTAGCCATAGCATTGAACTCCGAGGATGTGGGCTTGTCGCCTAAAGAGATGCAAGCCGTAAAAACTGCGGAAGATTCTGGGCGCTGCAGAATAAACTGTACATGAATTCTTCTTTGGGATCGCTTGCAGACTTGCTTACGGTGGTTTTCCCTGATTTTTGTACAAACATAAAAATTCGGTCAAACCGCGCAGAATGGCTTCAACCAATTCAAGCCAAAGACAGTAGGCAAGTTTTTGCAATTAAGAACACTGGGCGTGCGACCGCAAGAGCCGCATCCCGGTCTTTCGCATGATCATTTGCGTGGTGCTTTTATGCGTCAGCTTTGCGGCGACGATAAACGTGTGTTCGGATCCTTATTTGGGCTTGCTTTTTGTCAATCGCCGTATGCCGAACTAAGACCGCTTCCAGCCCGATGCAATCCATGGCGGAGTCCATCGACCCGACCTTGAGCAGGCAACGAGGTCTGCCAACCACACAGTGCGTTACCAGAGAGGATGATCTACCCAATTTTCAAAACCACCCTGTGGAACTGTTTGATCTTTTCCCACTCAAGTGAGATAGTCACTCTCACCTTTCACCACAAACAACAGGAGACAACCCGTGATTCCAACGCTTCCCTTTTCAAAACTTGCCGCATCCATCGCCTTGAGCTGCGCAGCCACCTTAACCGCCCTGCCCGCTGCCGCACAAACAACCCCCGCACCAGCAGCGCCCGCACCCGAGATGTCGCTCGCTCGGCTCGACTGTGGCACGCCGGTGCTCAATCTGGTGGCCCGCTTTAACGACACCTGGGCCTTTACCGACAACCGGGTGATGTTCACCTTTAGCTGCTACCTCATCAAGCGTGGCGACGAATACTTTTTGTGGGACACCGGCCACGCGTTGACG
>JANPAZ010000104.1:0-1818 GCA_031430225.1 Rhodoferax sp.
TTGCTCATGACACACGCGTTTGAAACGCTAGGGTGCAACGTGGTGGGGTGGCGCACCGACAACTTCAATCACGCCTCCCAAGCTGCGATTGAGCGCCTGGGTGCACGCAAAGATGGGGTGATTCGTGGCCACGCCCTGCGACGCGACGGTAGCATCCGCGACACCGTGATGTATAGCTTGCAAAGCGGCGAGTGGCCTGAAGTACGCACCCAGTTGCTGTACCTGCTGGACAAGCCCCGCTGACCTGCAATTGAGGGAAAGACACCATGCTGATCGATTTTTTCTACACGCTGCGTTCGGCCAAGTTGCCGGTGTCGGTGAAGGAATACCTGACACTGCTTGAAGCCCTGCAAAAAGGGGTCGTTGGCCCCAATGCCCCCGAGCCCGAGGGTGAAGGCGAGCCTGGTGGCTACAAGATCGACGACTTCTATTACCTGAGCCGTACGTCTCTCGTCAAAGACGAAAAGCACTACGACAAGTTTGACCGCGCCTTTGCTGCCTACTTCAAGGGCGTGGAGATGATTGCCGACTTCACCAAAGACATTCCGCTCGAGTGGCTACGCAAGAACCTGGAGCTTGAGCTCAGTCCCGAAGAAAAGGCCAAGATCGAGAAAATGGGCTGGGACGAGCTCATGGAAACGTTGAAGAAGCGTTTTGAAGAACAGAAAGAGCGTCACGAAGGCGGCAGCAAGATGATTGGCACCGGTGGCACCTCTCCCTTTGGTGCTTACGGGCAAAACCCGCAAGGCATCCGCATTGGCCAGGACAAGAGCCGAAACAAGAGCGCCGTGAAAGTGTGGGACCAGCGAGCCTACAAAGATTACGACGACACCCAGGAACTTGGCACGCGCAATATCAAAGTGGCGCTGCGTCGCCTTCGCAAGTTTGCTCGCGAAGGTCACGAAGAAGAGCTGGATCTGGACGATACCATCCGCTCCACGGCGGCCAACGCCGGCTGGCTTGACATCAAGATGGTGCCTGAGCGCCACAACAATGTGAAAGTACTGCTGCTGATGGATGTGGGCGGCACCATGGACGAGCACATTGCGCGGGTGGAAGAAATGTTCTCGGCCACCAAGACCGAGTTCAAACACATGGAGTTTTACTACTTCCATAACTGCGTCTACGACTTCATGTGGAAGAACAACCGGCGTCGCTTCAGCGAAAAGTTTGCCACCTGGGACATCATCCGCAAGTACAACAAGGATTACAAGCTGATCTTCATTGGGGATGCAACCATGAGCCCCTATGAAATTTTGCAGCCCGGTGGCAGCGTGGAATACAACAACGAAGAAGCCGGTGTGGAATGGCTACAGCGCCTGACCAGCGCTTTCCCCAAGTTCGCCTGGATCAACCCGGAGCCACAGGGCGTTTGGCAGTACCGCCAGAGCATCAGCGTGGTGCAACAGATCATGAACCAGCGCATGTACCCCCTCACCATCAAGGGTCTCGAAGACGCAATGCGCTTGCTGTCAAAATAGGGGGATGACAGGGCGGCAAGAGTACCAACGTATCAACACACTGACGAAAAAGCTGGTTTTGGGGCCAGCTTTTTTTCTTTGCGCTTGCGGCTGGTTAAATCCGCTGCAGGCGCAAGTTCAGGCGCAGTCACAAATTCAACCCATCGCACCGACTGTTGCGGCAGATAGCAAGGCGCTGGCCTTTGACATCGAGATCGCGGCACCTGAGAACGTCCGCGACTACCTGTTGCGCCATATCGAACTGTCTCGCTACCGAGAACTTAACGACCTGGATGTCAACGAACTAGCCAGGTTGTTGACGGCTGCGGAACTCAACGTGTTGGACCTGCTGGCCACG
>JANPAZ010000105.1:0-7238 GCA_031430225.1 Rhodoferax sp.
GCCAATGAGGGTCATTTCTCCCGCACCTGGATGATGCGTGAGATCGACGCATCGCTCGCGCGTCTGCAAACGGACTATGTAGACATCTATTACCTGCACAAGGACATCAACGGCATGGACCTTGAGGAACCTTTGCGGGCGCTGGACGCCATGCTGCGCGCTGGCAAGATCCGCTATTGGGGTATTTCCAATTTTCGGGGGTGGCGTATCGCTGAAGCCGTTCGGCTGGCCGCGCAGATCGGCATGCCCCGACCTGTGGTGTGCCAGCCCTATTACAACTTGCTCAACCGCATGCCTGAGGTCGAAGTGTTGCCCGCTTGTGGGCACTACGGCATTGGCGTCACACCCTACAGCCCCGTGGCACGCGGGGTGCTCACCGGCAAGTACGCACCCGGCCAAAACCCTGACCCGGCCACGCGCGCGGGTCGCGCAGACAAACGCATGGTCGAGACCGAGTTTCGAGAAGAGTCGCTCGTTATTGCGCAGACGTTGCAGTTGTATGCCGAGGCACAAGGTATCAGCCTGGCGCAATTTGCGACAGCCTGGGTATTGGCAAATCCGGTAGTCAGCTCGGTGATTGCGGGGCCGCGCACCTTGAAGCAGTGGAAGGACTACCTGCCGGCGCTGGACTACGTGGTGACAGCCGCTGATGAAGCTGTGGTGGACGGCTTGGTGAAGCCAGGGCATCCGTCCACCCCGGGTTACACCGATCCTGCGTATCCACTCAATGGCCGTGTGCGTCCCTTCGCCTGATTTATGGGATGAAAGTGTCGAATGGCCCACGTATTCATTTGATAGTTTGCTATTGAATAAATAGCGACCTGCTTAGGGTGATCGATGCAATCGGGGCGCAGACAACGCAGTGATGTTGTCGGCCACTGCGGCATCGACATCCCGGGAACGCCCCACCAGACCGGCGGTGGTCATCGCGACCTGCAATGCCTTGAGGTCCTTCACGCTGGGTGCCACCTTGATCTGGGCGATGGCCGCCGCCGGGTTACCGGCCTTGATCAGTGCCAGCACTTTGCCAGCCCATTCGTTCGGTCGTGCCATGATTTTCCTCAGTTGTAGCGCTGCCCCACTTTACCAAGCGCAGGGCGCTTAAACTGTCGAGTCAAAAAACTATGGAGACATTTACCATGCTCACACTCTGCGGCTTTTCAGTTTCAAACTATTACAACAAGGTCAAGCTGGCCTTGCTGGAAAAAAACGCCCCGTTTGTCGAAGAACGCGTGATGACCAAAAGCAAGGACGAAGCGGTGTTGTCGTGCAGCCCGCTGGGCAAGATTCCGTATATCCGCACCGAGCACGGCGGGCTTTGCGAGAGTCAGGCCATTCTGGACTACATCGAAGCCACATGGCCACAGCCCGCTCTGATGCCTGCCGACGCCTTCGGCCAGGCCAAGGTACGTGAACTCACCACGTTCATTGACTGGCATCTCGAGATTTGTGCGCGCCAGCTTTATTCACAGGCATTTTTTGGTGGTGCCGCCTTGAGCGACGTCGACAAAGCGCGCATTCAGGGCGAACTGGTTGCCAACATTGCGGGCTTCAAGCGGCTGGCCAAATTTGCGCCGTATGTCGCAGGCAGCCAGTTCACCCAGGCCGACTGCGCGGCTTTTGTGAGCCTGCCACTGGTCGGAATGGCCACCAAAATTGTGTACGGCGAAGATCTGCTGCTGGCAGGAGGCGTGGATTACAAGAGTTACACCAAACTCGTTGGCGAAAGGCCTTCGGCGCAAAAAGTGGTGGCTGACCGCAAGGCAGACGCAGTGAAAGCCTAGTCCTGGCCGACCGTGCCCGCTTGATGCCCATTAAGCGTAGGGATGGGTCCGGAGATTCACAGTCAACGCATAATTCAACTCAGCATGGCGTCACATGCAGATCCGAAAATGGCGTTGATGAATTCCGGAACCATTTATTCAAAGACTGAGAGGGGCAGGGCAGAGATTGCCGGTCGCAGTGGCCCGGTCAATCCGGCCCAGCGGCGCATTCTGATTCTGATTGACGGCCATAAAACCGTGAATGATCTGGGCGCCTTTGCACGAGCGGGTGAGCTTGAGCCCGACTTGGTGCATCTGCGTCAGCTCGGACTCATTGAGTCTGGCGACAACGACGAGCCTTTACCACTCCCCGCTGCGCCCGGATTTTCGGCACCCGCAAGCCCCACTGAGGCGCCGCGCCCCGCCACAAGCCTCGAAGAATTTTCCAAAGTACGGGCCGATGCCTCCGGCTTTGTGTCGGACCGCCTGGGCGCGGCGGGTGCGCCAATCTGCGGTGCTATAGAGCGCTGTAAGAGCCCGGAAGAATTGCGGCGTCTGCTGCGTGGTGTGGAGGCCTTCGTCGGCGAAAAGCTGGATGCCGACACTGCGCAGTCGTTTGCCCGGCATTTTGGCAAATTGTTGCTCTAGGCGGATGCGCGCAATCACAAAGCCCCGCATTCCCCGCAGCCATCACTACCATGTGTACGTGGTTGAGCTGTCTGATGAAGTCTGGAACGTGCCCCGTTTCCGCAAGTGCAACCCCGACTACCAGTTGGGGAAACCTTTCGTCTACGTGGGCATGACCGGGCTGGACCCAGATGTGCGCTTTGACAAGCACAAAGCGGGTATTCAGCACAATGTGTTCGTTCTCAAATACGGCTTGCGGTTGTTACCTAACCTGTATGCCCGCTACAACCCCATGCCGTACGAAGGCGCGCGCGACATGGAAGTCGAACTGGGCATTGCGCTGCGCGAAGCGGGCTACGGGGTGTGGCAGGCCTGAGGTAGGATGAATCGCTGCAGCCCATGTGCCAGGTTTGGCAATTTCTCCCCCTATCGGAACGAGGTTTTGAATGAATTTTCCAGTGGATCCGGATACGGTCTCGCATGGCATCCAGCTGGCGGTGGCACCCGTGTTTTTATTGACCGCCGTGTCAGGAATGATTGGTGCTGTGGCCAACCGCCTGGCGCGAATTATTGACCGCGCCCGCCTGCTCGAAGAGCGCATTGAGGATCAAAAAAGCGGCGTCGAAGTGGCACGTGCCTACACCGAGCTTCGCGAGTTGCGCAAGCGCGGACTGCTGGCCAACAGCGCCATTGCTTTACTGACGCTTTGCTCCATCCTGATCGGTTTGACCATCGTCGTTCTGTTTCTGGGCGAAACCACCAGTTTTCAGGGCCTTCGTATTGCCGTGTGGTGTTTCCTTTCGGGCGTTGTCTGCTTTTTGCTAGCGCTTTTATGCTTTATGGTTGAGACTCTGATTGCTACACGCCTTTTGAACTTCAAAAGGCCTGAGCACTAAATTTTCCGTGGCGCAGCCGCGCTCTTATCAAAACGAGGAGACTGACATGAAATACCAATGCGCCCATCGCTGGGCTTTCAAGACCTGGGGTGGTGCGCTGGAGCCCATCGAAGAACAGCTGGCACCGGTCACGGGGCACGAAGTCACCGTGCGCATTACCCATTGCGGCATGTGTCACTCCGACCTGCATATTCAGGCCGGTGGTTTTGACATGGGTGGCGGAAGACTGTCTTCACTCGAGGCGGCCGGCAACAAATTGCCGCTCACCATGGGCCACGAAATTGTGGGCGAAATTGTCGACATGGGCCCCGACGTTCGAGGGGTGACTTTGGGCGAGCATGTCATCGTCTACCCTTGGCTGGGCTGCGGCACTTGCCCGACCTGCGTGAGTGGCGACGAACAATTGTGTTCCAAGGCCAACCTGAGTATGGGTATCAAGTTGCCCGGTGGTTTTGGCGACCTGGTGCGCATGAGCCATGAGCGCTACCTGGTGCCTTTTGGCACGCTCGACCCCGCCCGTGCAGCCACATTTGCCTGTGCCGGTATTACCGCCTATGGTGCCATCAATAAGCTGCCAGTCACCACGGCTGATGACTGGGTGGCGGTGATTGGCTGCGGCGGCGTGGGCATGACAGCGGTGGCGCTGCTGTCGGCTACGCAGGCCGGCCGCATCGTGGCAATTGACCCGGACCCGGTCAAGCGCGAAGCTGCGCTCAAGCATGGTGCGTCGCTGGCATTTGATCCCGGAGCCAAGGGAGTCCTGAAAGAGATCGCTGTCGCATGCAATGGCAACATTGCGGGTGCCGTTGATTTTGTGGGTGCGGAATCCAGTTCCAGCTTTGCCGTCAACATCGTCCGCCGGGCCGGTCAGGTGGTGATCGTAGGGCTCTTTGGCGGCGAGTTCCGCTTGCCACTGCCGATGTTCATCTTCAAGTCGCTATCAGTGACAGGCTCCTACACGGGCGGAGTGCACCTGTTGCGCGAACTGGTGGCCTTGGCGCAAAAGGTAACGTTGCCCACCATCCCGATTGAACTGCGACCCATGAGCGCCGTCAACCAGTCTCTGGATGATCTGGCCAAGGGCCGGATTGTGGGGCGAGTGGTGCTGCAGCCTTGAGCACGGTGGGCCATACCGCGGTCGATACCGAATCGGCCTACGCCTGGATGCGACTGATGGTGTCGCTGGCACTCATGACGATCGGCGGCGCAGGCATGTATTCTGTGACCGTCGTGTTGCCACGCATTCAGGCCGAATTTGGCGTGGCAAGGGCAGATGCCTCGCTTCCCTACACGCTGACCATGGTGGGATTCGGGCTGGGCGGCATCCTGATGGGGCGGCTGGCTGACCGCTTCGGTGTGATGCTTCCTGTGTTGATTGGCGCCGTGGGACTGGGGTTTGGTTTCATCGGCGCGGGCTATGCGGGCAGCCTGTGGCAATTCAGCCTGGCCCAGGGCATTTTGATGGGCCTGCTGGGGACATCTGCCACGTTTGCGCCATTGGTTGCCGACACCTCTCAGTGGTTCACGCGCCGGCGTGGCATCGCACTGGCCATTTGCATGAGTGGCAATTACCTGGCGGGTGCCGTGTGGCCGCCCATCATCCAGCATTTTGTAGACAGTGTGGGCTGGCGTCAGACCTACATTGGCATCGGTGTGTTCTGCCTGGTGTCCATGCTGTCGCTGGCGCTCATGCTGCGTCGCAGGCCGCCGGTGCTGGCCGTGGTGGCCGCGACGAGTCCTGCTGCGCAACGTCTACTGGGTCTGGACCCACACAGGCCGTTGGGTATGTCGCCGGCGGCCCTGCAAATTCTGCTGTGCGTGGCGGGTGTGTCGTGCTGCGTGGCGATGTCCATGCCGCAAGTTCACATCGTGGCTTACTGCGGCGATTTGGGTTTTGGGGCGGCACGTGGTGCCGAAATGCTGTCTTTGATGCTCGGCATGGGTATTCTCAGCCGCCTTGCATCGGGCTGGATCTCGGATCACATTGGCGGCTTGCGCACACTGCTTTTGGGCTCGGTGCTGCAGGGGATTGCGCTGCTGCTGTTTTTGCCGTTTGACGGCCTGGTGCCTCTGTATGTGGTGTCTGGCATGTTTGGCCTTTTTCAGGGGGGCATCGTGCCCAGCTATGCGCTGATTGTGCGGGAGTATTTCACGCCGCAAGAAGCGGGTGCCCGCGTTGGCACCGTGCTGATGGCCACACTGTTTGGTATGGCGTTGGGGGGCTGGATGTCGGGGGTGATCTTTGACATGACCGGCTCCTACAAGGCCGCATTCCTGAATGGTATTGTGTTTAACCTGCTCAATGTAAGCATCGTGCTGTTTCTGTTGTATCGCGCCCGCCTTTTGCGGGTTGCGCCAATGGCCGACGCGGCAGGAGTTGAAAGGATGAAAGCCTGATGAAGCAATTCAAGATTGATTTTGTGTCCGATGTCTCCTGCCCTTGGTGCGTTATCGGCTTGAAGTCGCTCGAGACTGCGCTGGAGCGAGCCTCTGACCAGGTCTCAGCCGATATTCATTTCCAGCCTTTTGAGCTCAATCCCAAGATGCCTCCGCACGGCCAGGATATCGGTGAGCATCTGGCCGAAAAGTACGGGTCGACGCCCGCGCAGACTCAGGCCAACCGCGACGCTATCCGGGCGCGTGGTGAGGCGGTGGGGTTTACTTTCAGCATGGCCAATCGCAGCCGGATCTACAACACCTTTGATGCGCACAGGCTGCTGCATTGGGCCGAGCTGGAGGGCGGGCAAAAGCGGCTCAAGGACTTGCTGTTCAAGGCTTACTTCACGGACGGTCAAGACCCAAGTTCGCACGAGGTGCTGGTTCGACTTGCCCTTGAAGCGGGGCTGGACGGTGACCGGGCACGGCAGATTCTGGCGTCTGACGAATACGCTATCGAGGTGCGTGAGCGTGAGCAGTTCTACCAAGGCCAGGGCATCACTTCCGTACCGGCGATCATCATCAACGATCGCCATCTCATCTCGGGCGGTCAACCGGCCGAGGTGTTTGAGCAGGCCCTGCGGCAAATTGCCTCGACCTCAGCCTGATATGTATAGCTATATATTGAATAGCAAACTATTCAATAAATATGGGGGCCATTGGCTTGTTTATTCACTATTGATGGGTCAACCGCGCTGTGCAGGCGGCGCAAGACGCGGCCCATGAGAGCACCGATCGCAAACGATCGACGCCAGCTACTCAAAGCCGCCGTCGCTGCGGCATCAATGTGCCTGGCGGGCCGTGTCTGGAGTCAACCCAAATTCACCAGTGACCCGTTCACTTTGGGCGTGGCCAGCGGGTCTCCCACCCACGACTCGGTGGTGCTCTGGACGCGCCTGTTGCCACAGGGTTTTTTGACACCCTGGCTCGGCGTGGAGGCGATCACCGTTCGCTGGGAGGTTGCCCGCGACGACAAGTTCACGGCGCTAGTTCAAAGTGGGCAAACTCAGGCGCTGCCTGAATTGGCGCATAGTGTGCACGCTGAAGTGTCGGGTCTGGCGTCAGACCGCTGGTATTTCTACCGGTTTTTGGCGGGCGATGCGGTGAGCGCCGTGGGACGCACCCGCACCTTCCCGGCGCCTGATGCACAGGTCAACAAGCTGCGCCTGGCCTATGCCTCGTGCCAACGCTGGGAGCATGGCTACTACAGCGCCTACCGGCATATGGTTGAAGAGAATCTGGACGCCGTGATGTTTTTGGGCGACTACATCTACGAATATCCCGGTGCGAGCAATGCGGTGCGGATGCCAACCGGCGGATGGGTTGTGACGCTGGACGACTATCGCCGGCGTTATGCACTTCACAAGAGCGATGCAGATTTGCAGGCCATGCATGCCGCCTGCCCGTGGCTCGTGACGTGGGACGATCATGAAGTTCAAAACGACTACGCGGGCTTGCAGGCGGGCAATGGCGGCGCGTTGGACCCTTCTGCACCCGCTAATTTTGCGGCCCGCCG
>JANPAZ010000106.1:0-2685 GCA_031430225.1 Rhodoferax sp.
GGCATTTTGATCGTTGAAGACGAAGCCATCGTCGCCCGCGACATCCATCAACAACTCCAGTCCATGGGCTACGAGCCAGTGGGCCACGCCACGCGGGCCGAGCAGGCCATCGCCCTGACAGCGCAATTGCGCCCAGACCTGGTCTTGATGGATATCCAGCTGGCCGACGGCACAGACGGCATTGCGGCAGCCACGGCCATCCGCGAGCAATTCAATGTGCCCATTGTTTTTTTGACCGCGTTTGCGGCCGACGACACCATCGCACGCGCGTCGTTATCAGAGCCCTTTGGCTTCGTCATCAAACCATTCTCGGAGCGCGAACTGCGCACCGTGCTGGAGATGGCGCTCTACAAGCACAAGGCCGAGATGCGGCTGCGTGAGTCGGTAGCGCACACCCAGGCGGTTGTAGACAACATTGTCGATGGCGTCATCACCATAGACCAGCAGGGCGTGATCCAGACGTTCAACAAGGCAGCAGCTGCCATGTTTGGCTATTCGCCCGATGAAGCCAACGGACAAAGTGTGGCCCTGCTGATGCCCGAGCCGCATCGCAGCCAACATTCAGGCTACCTGAGCCATTTTGCAAAAACGGGTGAGGCCAAAATTATCGGTTCGCCGCGCGATTTGGAGGGGCGAAGAAAAGACGGCAGCCTGTTCCCCATGAACTTGTCGGTGTCGCAAGTGCTGCGCGGCGGCCGGGTTACTTATGTCGGAATCACCCGGGACATCACGGCGGCCAAGCGCGCCGAACAGGCCAACCTTGACAACACCCGGCAACTGCAGGCCCTGTCCCGGCGCGTGCTCGAAGCCCAGGAAACCGAGCGGCGCAGAGTGGCCATCGAGCTGCATGACGAGCTGGGCCAATCGCTAACCGCCATAAAAATCAACTTGCAGGCACGCCACCGCTTCCCTGACCAGACGGCGGCACAGACCGATGCAGAAAACCTGCGCATCATTGAAGACACGCTGAAACAGGTACGCCGCCTGGCCTTGGCGCTGCGGCCTTCGATGCTTGACGACCTGGGGCTGGCACCCGCCCTGAAATGGATGGCAGAGCAAACCTCTGGGCGCACCGGGTTTGTGGTTGAATTCAAGGCAGAGCGCCTGGGTGTGCGCCTGGCACCCGAGATAGAAACCGCCTGTTTCCGGATTGTGCAGGAGGCACTGACCAACATATCCCGTCACGCCGGGGCCACACAGGTGGCCATCAGCCTTTACCCTGAAGGGGACTACTTGATGTTGAGCGTGAAAGACAACGGCGCAGGCTACGACCCTGTGAATGCAATGGACCGAGCCCTTGGGGGTGGCAGTATGGGCGTGCTGGGCATGCAGGAGCGAGCTGCACTCATTGGGGGCGAGCTTCGTATTGAGTCGGGGCCAGAGGGCGGTTGCGCCGTCAGTCTGCGCTGCCCATTGCGTGCCAGGATGGACACCCCGTGAACCCACTGCGCGTTTTGCTGGCAGATGACCACACACTGGTTCGCGCAGGCTTGCGCAAACTGCTGGAGTCCATTGATCACGTCGAGGTCGTCGGCGAGGCGGACAGCGGCCTGGCCCTGCTTGAGCTTGCTGAAAAGCTGCAACCCGATCTGGTACTGATGGACATATCCATGCCGGGGCTCAACGGACTGGAAGCCACCGCCCGCATTGTCCAGAGTTGGCCCAACATGCGCGTGGTGATCTTGTCAATGCATCAAAACGAAGAGTATGTGCGCCAGGCGCTGCGCCATGGTGCTGTGGGCTATTTGCTGAAAGACGCCGCACCGATGGAGCTCGAGCTGGCCATCCGCGCAGTGCGGCGTGGCGAGACCTTCCTGAGCCCCGCTGTGTCACACGGTGTGTTAAGTGACTATGTGCAGCGTCTGCGAACCGAAGAAACTCCGGGCGACCCGCTAACGCCCCGCCAGCGCGAGGTACTGACGCTGATTGCCGAGGGGCGCAGCACCAAGGAAATAGCCCGGCTCCTTGACCTGTCGATCAAAACCGTGGACACCCATCGCGCCCAGATGATGCGCCAGCTGGACATCCATGAGGTTGCGGGGCTGGTGCGCTATGCCATGCGCACTGGCCTGATCACTTGATCCGCTAAGCCAACGGTTCGGGTCTGCCCCGCCCATATTCGAAATTCCCCGGCACGGCCTCAGGTGTTTTACCGGGGGTTCTCAGGTGTTTACCGGATGCCCACCCAAGCCAGGCAGGCTTAAAGTTAAAGCAGCGTAATTTTAAAGAACTATGTTGCGAAATAGCGTCCGTCAGTGGCCGGCCAAGCTGGCAACGCCAAGTGCTCTCCTTACATTGCTTGCGACCACGGTCGTGATATTTGCCATTTGGGTGTTTGCCTTGGAGCGGATGCAGCACGAGCGAGACACTGCCATCGCCGCAGAAATCCTGAAAAACTCCAACCTTGCGCAATCGCATCAAGAGCGCGCCGATCGTTCATTGAAGGTGCTGGACCAGGTACTGCTGTTTTTGCGCTCTGAGTATCTGACTTATGGTCTGCCCAAATCCCTGAACGACCGCTTGCGCTCGGTTCAGGTGGATGAGAAATACCTAGGCATTGTCTCGCTGATCGGCCCGCAAGGGCAGTTGCTGGCCACCACGGCCAATACCCTGGCGCCCAATTACGCTGACCGCGACTATTTCAAGACCCATGCAGCGGACCCGTCAGACCAGATGCTGATTGGC
>JANPAZ010000107.1:0-5681 GCA_031430225.1 Rhodoferax sp.
TCGGGCCAGACGCAAGCGCGGTTGCAAATGCCGCGCTTGACGTATGGTTGCAGATCGCTTCCCTCCTGGAGCCGGTGTTGGGTGCTGGCGGGGTGGACGCACTGTTTGGCCGTGCCTTGAATCTGGCAAAGGCAACCGATCCGCAGCTGGTCGCGCCGGGCGTTCACGGGACCAGTGCCTCATCGTTGGTCAGCTTGCAAAAAGCCCTTGCAAGCGGTGACGCGGCGGTTGCGTTTCAGGGGAGTCACCGCCTGCTCGAAACGTTCGTCGAACTTCTGGAAAACCTGATTGGAGAGACCTTGACTGCAAGTCTTCTCGAACCCGTCTGGTTGTCTGACACCTCAACCTGAACGGGACACAGCGCCATGACCAAGAAAGTCACCATAAATCGGCTTGCTACCGGCGTGCCCGGCCTCGACGCCATTTTGGGCGGCGGACTGCCGGAGTTTTCGTTCAACGTGATCGCCGGTGCGCCTGGCTCAGGCAAAACAACGCTGGCCCACCAGATCATGTTTGCATTGGCTTCAGCCGAGCGACCCGCCTTGTTTCTAACGGTCCTGGGCGAGCCGCCACTGAAAATGTTGCGTTACCAACAGCAGTTTTCTTTTTTTGATGCGGCCAAAGTGAACAAATCGATACGGTTTGTCAACCTGAGTGACGAACTGCTGACAGGTGACTTTGAGCCGGTGCTGGTTCGCATTGCCAAAGAGGTCGAGGAATTTTCGCCTGCGTTGGTCTTTGTTGATTCGTTTCGTGCTGTCAGTCTGGAGGCACGAAGCCAATCCGAAGGCGCCATGAGCGTGCAGCAGTTTTCTGAGCGCCTTGGCGTCTTGTTGACCAGCTGGCAGGCCACGACGTTTTTGATTGGGGAGCATGTACCTGCCGACCACGCTCACCCGGTGTTGACAGTCGCCGATGGCCTTTTGTCGCTTCAGCAAAGCATTCACCGCAATTCGATGGTGCGCCAAATGCAGGTTCTGAAAATGCGTGGCCAGGCAACCAGCCCCGGTGTTCACACGTTTCGCATTAATGGGGACGGGATCGAGGTATTCCCCACCGCCGAAGTTCGTGGCGACAGCGCAGCGCATCCCCTTGGTGACAGGCCTGTGCGCAGCGCGGAACGTCTGGCCATGGGTGTGCCCGGGCTGGACACCATGTTGGGCGGTGGCTTGCCGGCAGGGTATTCATTGCTGGTGGCCGGGCCGTCTGGTTCCGGCAAAACAACACTTGCAACCGCGTTCCTGGCTGAAGGTGTGCGACGCGGCGAATCCGGAGTGTTCGTTGCCTTTGAGCAGACGCCGAGTCTGTCGTGGACGCGCACCATTGATGACATGGCTCGGGCCGGACTCATTGGCCTGATCAACACCCGCTCCCTCGACTTGTCAATTGATGAAATCGTGCAACGGGTGGTTGAGCTGATTCACCAGAGGAAGGCCACCCGCGTGGTGATCGACTCGCTGTCGGGCTTTGAGCTTGCGGTGGCGCCGACATTCAGGGAAGACTTCCGTGAGTCGTTGTTCCGCATGGTTGCGTCACTGTCTGGCCTGGGCGTCACGATTTTGATGACATCCGAACTGGAAGACCGCTACACCGACCTGCGATTTAGCCCCAACGGAGCCGCATTTTTGACAGATGCCATCATCGTCCAACGCTATATCGAGGTGGAGAGTTGCCTCAAACGGGTCATGGCGGTTGTCAAAGTACGCGGCAGTCAACACAGTAACCAGCTCCGGCAGTTTGAAATTACGGATGCGGGCATCGTTATTGGTCAGCAATTGTTGAAATACGAAGGATTGCTTGGCGGGCGACCTACCCACTCAGTCCAGAATGGCGAAATTGACTGTGAAGACACTGATAGAACGTGAAGCCGCTCTGCTGGCGCGTGAGAAGGCGCTTCAGGCCCGCGAGGATACGGCCACCACGAAGGCCGAATTGGGCACTCTCAGTCAGGCCCAATTGCGGGAAGTTAACGAGCGACTGATTGTGGCTACGGTGCGTGCACAAACCATGACGGAATCTGCCGAAGCAGCGGTCGCGCAGATGTCGCACATGGCCACGCATGATTTTTTGACCGGCTTGCCCAATCGCTCACTACTGACAGACCGTTTGGCGCAGGCCGTGGCGCTGACACACCGCCACGGCAAACGAGTCGCCCTGATGTACCTCGATCTGGATCACTTCAAGCAGATCAATGACTCGCTGGGGCATACAGTGGGCGATGAACTCCTGAAGATCACGGCGCGGCGGCTGCAGGCTTGCGTCAGACAGTCGGATACGGTATGCCGACAGGGCGGGGACGAATTCGTGGTGTTGCTGGCCGAAGTTGAAGTCATTGGCGACGCAGCGTTGACCGCCACAAAGTTGATTGAAGCCATGGCCGAACCCTACCTCATTGACGGACATCGTTTGTACGTCACCGTGAGTATTGGTGTCAGCATATTTCCAGACGATGGCAGGGATATAGAGGCTCTTGTCAGGAACGCCGATACCGCGATGTACCACGCCAAGAAAAGAGGGCGCAACAACTACCTGATGTTTAACCAGGGAATGAACGGCCATGGAGTCGCGCGCAAGTTGATAGAAGAAGCGCTTCATCACGCTCTTGAGCAAGATGGTCTGGTGTTGCACTATCAGCCGGTCGTCAATCTGGCGACCGGCGCGATCACGGGTGCCGAGGCCCTGTTGCGTTTGCGATTGTCCGACCAGTCAATCATGCACCCCAAAAAGTTTGTGAGTATTGCCGAAGACAGCGGTTTGATCGTGCCCATAGGGCGTTGGGTCCTGCGTGAAGCCTGTCGCCAGGCGGTCGAATGGCAGCGCTCGGGCATTGGCATTGAAAAAATTGCGGTCAATGTGTCGAGCGTGGAGTTTCAGAGCGACGACTTTCTGGCGAGTGTTAAGGGGGTGCTCGCAGATACCGGGCTGAAACCGCGTTGCCTAGAACTGGAACTCACAGAAAGCGGCCTGATGCAAGACACCGACCGAACGACAGATGTCTTGTTGGCGCTCAGGGACCTTGGTGTAGGCATCGCCATTGACGACTTTGGCACAGGGTACTCAAGCTTGAGCTATTTGCGGCGCTTCCCGATCGCCACTTTGAAAGTCGATCAGTCTTTCGTCGGGGATATCCGTGACGACATGAATGAGGGCATCCTCGTCAATGCAATCGTTGCGATGGGTCGCAGTCTCAAGCTGCGGGTGGTCGCAGAGGGTATTGAAACCGGCGAGCAGCTCAGCTACCTGAAGGCACTTGATTGCGTGGAAGGGCAGGGCTACCTGTTCGGCGGTCCCGTCGATGCCACCGAATTTGGAAAACTACTGGTGGCCAGGGTGGCCAGTCGGGACTTATCTCATTGATGTCTTGAGTCGGACTTTAAAAAAAAATGAAGAAATCCGAAAGAACTTGAATCCGGCCAACAAGACACTGCGTATCTCCCTTACAGCATCCGCTGTACCTCAACCCGGAGATTGACCATGAAATTGAAATTTACGCATCTGGCTCAGGCCTGTGTGCTGCTGGCAGCTGCCAGTGGCGCGATGGCGTCCAGCCACCGAGAAGCCCCGTTCATCACGGGCAGCCCCAAAGTTGACGGCACTGACTTCTATATGTTTCGAAGTTATGAAGGCGTTGCTGCCAATGGTTCTGGCGGACGGTCTGACTATGTGACGCTGCTGGCCAACTACCAGCCTTTGCAGGCTCCCTACGGCGGCCCCAACTACTTCCAGATGGACCCCAATGCGTTGTATGAAATCCACATTGACAACAACGGTGATGCCAAGGAAGACATTACCTTCCAGTTTCGCTTCAAGAACAACCTGAAATCCATTGCGCTGCCGATCGGCGGCTCCAGCGTGGCCATTCCGTTGATACAGGCCGGTGCGGTCAGCGCGCTTAACGATGCCAACCTGAATGTGAACGAAACTTACAGCGTCACCCTGGTTCGCGGCGATCGTCGCAAGGGTACGGCAACCGCCCTGACCAAGACCGGTGGCGGGTCAACGTTCGAGAAGCCGGTTGACAACATCGGCGTCAAGACCATTGCGGACTACCCCACCTACGCGGGCAAGCACATCCACACCGTGACCATTCCCGGTTGCCCCGCTGGCAAGGACCAGGGCAAGGTGTTTGTAGGCCAGCGTCAGGAGGGCTTTGCAGTCAACCTGGGCCCTGTTTTTGACCTGGTGAATGCGCCTGCGGCCTTCTTGCTTAACCCGGCCAATAAAGATGCCGCAGGCAATGGCGGCCAGCATGTGATCCAGAAATCCAACGTTACCACGCTGGCGCTGGAAGTTCACAAAGATTGTCTGACGGCAGGTACCGAGACGGTCATTGGCGGCTGGACCACGGCGAGCATGCGCCAGGGTCGTCTGATCAACGGCGCACCGGCTGCCGGCAACGACAAGGCCGAAAAAGCCGGCGGTGCCTGGACTCAGGTGTCGCGTCTGGGTAACCCTCTGGTCAACGAATTGGTCATTGGCCTACCAGACAAGGACAAGTTCAATGCCTCCAGCCCTAAGGACGATGGGCAGTTTCTGACGTACGTGATCAACCCAACCCTTCCCGCCTTGCTGGGCGTGGTGCTGGGTGCCACGGTAGCTCCTACCAACTTGCCGCGCACTGACCTGGCTACGACCTTCCTGACCGGCATCACCGGTGTGAACAAGCCAGCCGTCAATCCGACGCCGTCAGAAATGCTGCGGCTCAATACCGCAGTGGCAGCCGTGCCTGCAGCGAACCAGAACCGTCTGGGCGTGGCTGGCAATGCATTGGCAGGTGGCACTGACAATGCCGGGTTCCCCAACGGCCGCAGGCCCAAGGATGACGTGGTTGACATTGCACTCGTGGCCATGGTTGGCGGTTTGTGCGTGATCAATGGCGACTCGGATGCCCTGAAGCTCAACAGCATTCCGGGTGTGGCCGGCGTGACTTCTCAGTGCAAGCCTTCGAGCGTGCCGCTGGGTGCAACCTCGGCCAATATCCATGATGCTGTGGATCAGGCAACCGTGCCATTCCTGAATGTATTCCCCTACCTGAATACACCGAATGCCGGGTCCAACTGAGTTTGAGTTTCAAGGAGAAATCATGAACAAACTCAATACAAGACTGCTTCTGGCAGGCGTGATGTCGGTCGCGCTTTTGGCAGGTTGCGGCGGCGGTAACAACGCCAGCACCACGCCCACAGTGCCATCTGCGGACATCAGCCAAAGCGTTTCGGCGGTCATCGACTACATCGGCAATATGATTGCCAATTACACCGAAAACAGTGACCCGGTGGATGTCAACGCCATTACGCTGGCGGTGGACAATACGGCTGAGCCGACTGGCCTGAAGTAAGCAGAGAGCACCAAGCCTGGCAGTGCCTTTTCACGCGCTGCCAGGCTTTTCTTTTGCGATTTTTTTGAAGAATAGGTTTATGGTGCGTATTTCAAAGCTGATGGCAATGGGGCTTGTATTGCTACAAACAAGTGTGTTTGCCGCCGCATTGGTGTCGCCCGGGCGTGACGACGACGTGCTGGAGGTGTTACCCGCCATCACGCACCACCGTCCGGCGCCTGGAGGGTCCGCACCCAAGGCGATAGACACTGTAGCCATCGCCATTGCCGTGCGGCAAGACATCTCGATGGCCCGCCAGACCGGTGAGACCCGTTACTGGGGGCGCGCGCAGGCTGCGCTGGCCCCT
>JANPAZ010000108.1:0-12619 GCA_031430225.1 Rhodoferax sp.
ACAAATTGCTTGGCACCTTGGGGCACGATCGCTTCCTCGGGGATCACTTTGGCGCGGTCGTTCGCTCCGAAAACGGCGGTCACGCGCGCGAACATGCCGGGACGCAATTGAAGCTGCCGGTTGTCAATGCAGGCGCGCACGCCCACGGACCGCCCATTGGCGTCGATCAAAGGGTCGATCGCCACAACCAGGGCTTCAAATTTGCGCCCGGGAATTGCATCCAACTCTGCAATTGCCTTTTGACCGCGCTTGACCTTGGTTTGAAACCGCTCCGGCAAACGGAAGTCAACATAGACAGCATCAATATCCTCAATGTTGACGATATCAGCGCCGTCCTTCAGGTAGTCGCCGGGGTTCACAGTGCGAATACCCGTCATGCCGTCAAACGGCGCAGTGATCTTTAGTCGCGCTGCCGTTGCCTGGGAGAGCGCCAATTTGGCTTGGGCGACATCGAGATTGGCCGCGCTTTCGTCCACAGAGCGTTTGCTGATGAAGTTCTGCTCGACCAGCTCCTGGTTGCGCTTGTGATTGGCTGTTGCAATGGACAGCTCGGCCTGACTCTGTTTGACCTGCGCCAATGGCAACTGGTCATCCAGCTGGACCAGCAATTGACCCTTGCGAACGCGGTCCCCATCTTTGAAATTAAGTTGCGTAATTCGCCCACTGACCTCGGGCCGCAAAACAATGCCCTGGCGAGATTTCAGGTTGCCAACCGCCTGCGTGTCATCGGTGAGCTTCATGATCTCGACCTTGGCCACCTCAACTGAAGGCGGACGGGCTGCGGACGCAGTGCCCGCAGGGGCACTGGCTACCGGCGACGCGCCAGATGCCGTAACACTTGAGGCAACGCCGTCTGCTGATGCGGTCGGTTTATTCTGGTACCACCAAGCTGCGCCCGATGCAGCGCCAATGCCAACGACGGCAACAAGGGGGTAGATTATTTTGAACGCCATGAATACTTGTCTTCTGGTTGATCTGACACAAAACCTTAGCTCTCTAACTGTAGCAGCGAAGCGTATTTTTTGTGACAAGGCTGTTACGTATTACCCCTCATTGACCCTGCAGCACACAGCCATTTTTCAGCGCCGACCCAGGGCTATCTCCACACCCCGATTGGCTAGCGCATCCGCCCGCTCGTTACCCGGGTCGCCTGCGTGCCCTTTGACCCAACGCCAGTCAATTTTGTGGCCAGACTCCGCGACCACGGCGTCGAGCTTTTGCCACAGCTCCACATTCTTGACGGGCTGTTTGGCCGCTGTCTTCCAGCCACGGGCCTTCCAGCCGTGAATCCACTCGGTGATACCTTTGCGCACATACTCACTGTCAAGGTACAGCGTGACGTTGCACGGGCGCTTCAACGCGATCAGAGCCTCAATCACCGCGGTTAGTTCCATGCGGTTGTTGGTCGTGCCAAGCTCGCCGCCGAAGATCTCTTTTTCGGTGCTGCCAGAGAGCAGCAATGCGCCCCAGCCACCCGGTCCTGGATTACCCTTGCAGGCGCCGTCTGTGTATATCGTGATGGGGTTCAATTCAGGGGGTCCTTGTGAGTCCGGTTGGCGACAGAGACCGGCACACCGGTCCGGCTCGTCGCAGTTTTCCAGGCGGGGGGCAGCATGCGCATTCCACGCACACGCTTGACCGCCACCAAAAAATAAACCGCGCCAAGTATCGGCCACCAGCGGGCGCCGGCGCGGTCCATCCATTCAAATCGCTCCAGCCACTTTTCGCTGGAGACTGCTGGGCGATAGCAGCCAAAGCGCCCGGCTTCGACCTCAAAGCTCAGCAGCCGTAACCAGTCCCGCAAACGCCAGTAGCCAATGAAGTCACCTGCCTCGGGCAGAAACAACTCACCCAGCCCCAGACGGCGGTACAGATGGGTGCGACGCTGACGCAGGCCCCACAAACTGGCGGGGTTGAGACCACAAATCACCACCCGGCCTTCGGGCACCAGCACGCGCTCCACCTCACGCAGGGTTGCGTGCGGATCCACATTCAGCTCGAGCGCATGCGGCAACACGACAAGATCCAGGCTGTTGGCCGCAAACGGCAAGGCGGCAAAATCGGTGATGATCGAAACGCCTGAAAAGCCCGAAGCGCCCGGTGCGCCCGTCAATGGTACTGCTGCTGCGCGGCCTTCAAGCGCCATACTGGCTCGCCAACGGTGTGGCATGCGGTTCGTTTGCAGGGCGTCAAGCTCCGGCATTCCCAGTTGTAACGCGTGGTAACCAAAAATGTCAGCGACCGCAGAATCAAATTGCGCACGTTCCCATCCCAGCAAATAGCGCCCTGGGGGTGTTTGAAACCAGTCCTGCAAACCTATAATTTGACCGCTCATGAAGCTGATATTGATCCTGTGCCCGCGCCAACGCCAAAACATGGTTGTTCCGCCAGGGCGTTCGGCTGTCGCAATTCTAGTCACCCAATGTCGTCTCGACCCCCATCCATGAAATTTGCTTCTGTCTGCCTGTTGGCAATGGTGGTCTGGCTCGCCGGTTGCGCCACCACCGGCTCCGCGCCTGCCACGGAAATGGCCGGCGCCTCGTCCGCGAGCCCGGTCGCCACAACCCAGCCACCCGGAATCTCCAGACCTTCATTCGCCAATCCCGCTCAGTCCGGTGCCGACACCCGTGCGTCCATGGTCCCTGGCGGACCGCTCGCCCCGATCACGGCCGCGCAGGCGTCACGCCAGGGCGTCGCGCAACTTGCGCCACCGGCTGACCTTTGGGAACGCATTCGACGGGGCTACGCCATGCCCAATCTGCAAAGTGACCTGGTGCTCGACCGTGAGCAGTGGTACACCACACGGCCAGACTACATCTTTCGCATGACCGAGCGCTCGCGCAAATACCTGTTTCACATTGTCGAGGAGCTGGAGCGGCGCAACATGCCCACCGAGCTGGCACTGCTGCCCTTTATTGAAAGTGCGTTCAACCCGCAGGCGGTGTCCAGCGCCAAGGCAGCGGGCATGTGGCAGTTCATGCCCGCCACCGGCAAAAATTTTGAACTCAAACAAAATGCGTTTCGTGATGACCGCCGCGACGTGCTGGCCTCCACACGGGCTGCTTTGGATTATTTGCAAAAGCTGCACCGCATGTTTGGCGACTGGCACCTGGCGCTGGCCGCCTACAACTGGGGTGAGGGCAGCGTGGGTCGCGCCATCACCAAAAACCAGAAGGCAGGTCTTGCCACCGGCTATCCCGATCTCAACATGCCCATGGAAACCCGCTTCTATGTGCCCAAACTACAGGCCGTCAAAAACATCGTCGCATCGCCTGATGCCTTCAACAGCAAATTGCCATTGATTGAAAACCATCCCTTCTTTGACACCGTCACCATCAAGCGCGACATTGACGTGGCGCTGGCGGCCAAGCTGGCCAACGTCCCGCTGGAGGACTTCAAAGCCCTGAACCCCTCAGCCAATCGGCCCGTGATTCTGGCCGCGGGCACACCGCAAATCTTGCTGCCTTGGGACAATGCTGCGGTGTTCCAGAGCAACCTTGAAGCCTATGGCGGTGGTCGCCTGGCCAGTTGGACGGTGTGGATTGCGCCCACCACCCTGAAACCGGCAGATGCGGCCAAGCGGGTCGGCATGAATGAGGGCGAGTTGCGCGCCGTGAACAACATCCCCCCGCGCGTTCTCATCAAGGCTGGTTCGTCGTTACTGGTGCCTCGCGGCGACCACACCCGTCAGGATGTGGCGGTTGAAGTCGCCGACAACGGCCAGATTGGCCTGGCCCCCGAAGTTCTGGCGCGGCGCACGGTGATCAAGGCGGGCAAGAATGAGTCTGTGGCCAGTGTGGCCAAACGCTACAAACTGCCAGCGGGCAGCGTGGCCGAGTGGAACAAGCTTGGTGCAAACAGCGCGTTCAAGGCCGGGCAGCAAGTGGTGCTGTTTTTACCGTCGCGTGGCAAAGAAACCATACGGACAGCATCGACAGGCAATCGTGCGGTTCGCGTCGCTGCCAAGCCGACAAAGCGGCCCGCGGCCAAACCCACGCGCCTGGCCAAGCGCTGACGCGGCCATTCATCAACGATTATTAGCCAAACAGGCCATTGGCCCAGGTATTTATTGCATAGTTTGCTATTATTTATATAGCAAAAACGCGAACTGATACTTGACGGACCGATAGCCGCCGCTTGATCAGGTCGACGACATCGACTGCAAGCTCGGCATATCCATTTCCTGCGCGAAGGCTTCCAGCTGCTTCAGCAACACGGCCGGCAAGACCATGCCGTCACGCAGATGGGTTTCCCGCTTCTCGTGGCTTTGCTCGCCCGGCAGCCAGATGCGCTCGACACCGGGCATTCGCTCACTGGCCCTTATCTCACGCGCCAGCTTGTCAACCCGTGCCTTGAAGGCATCCACATCGCCAAAAGCGCTAAGGTCAATGGCCATGATGGCCTGACCGGTGTTGGTGACCGTGGTGTCATCATGGTTGAAGTCAATCACCTCGCTGCCCATGGCTGCGCCGTTGAGCGTGCCGGCCAGCAGCCCCACAATGAGCGACAGGCCATAGCCCTTGTAGCCCCCTATCGGCATCAGGAAACCTTCGTCGGCACGTTTGGGGTCCAACAAGGGCTGGCCCAGGCGGTCGATCATCCAGCCCACAGGCATCGACTCGCCGCGCTGGGCTTTGGCTTTGACTTTGCCATAGGCCGCCACCGTGGTGGCCATGTCCAGCACGACGGGTGGCTCAACGCCCGCCGGCACTGCCACAGCAATGGGGTTGGTCGACAGCAGCATGTCCAACCCACCCCACGGCGGCAGGTGATTGGCATTCCCCACGGCGAAGTACATTCCAATCATGTTGTGGGCCATTGGCATGCGGGCATAAAGAGACGCCGGGCCAGCGTGGTTGCTCAGACGCGATCCGACCCATGCAATGCCGCAGTTGCGGGCTTTTTCAATGGCAATTTCTGCGGCGCGCTGCATGACCAGATGACCCATGCCGTTGTCACCGTCCAGCAGCGCCATACCCGGGCGCTCCTGCACAACCTTGATGTTGGGGTGAAGGTTCAGGCCACCTGCCCGGATGCGCCGGGCGTAGGGCAGTAGGCGGATGACGCCATGACCGTCCGAGCCCTGCACTTCAGCTTCAGCCATGAGGCGCCCGACCTTCGCGGCGTCACCGGGCGGCAAGCCCAGACGCGTCATGGCCAGCGTGATGAATTGGGTCAGAGCGTCAAATTGAATTCGGGGTTCAGACATGGTTCATGGTCTTTTCAAGTGCTATCACAGCACAATCGGGGCTACTCAAAACCGGGCAAGTGAGCCCGGCCTGCACCAGCGGCTGGGCCGCCGCCATCGAAAACTGGGCCAGCATGATCACGTCGCAGTCTGCCAGTTGCCGGGCAGCCAAAGCGATCTTCTGGTGATGTTGGTCCACCCGGCCCTGCGCCAGGTCTTGCATGGCTTGCGGCACAAACAGAGTTTTCAATTCAATCTGGCGGCCCCGCCCGCTGGCCAGCGCCTGAAACTCTGCGGCCATGGAGGGAATCGACGCTTCGAAGGTGGCAATCAGCCCGATTTTCGGACCTGTGGCAGGGCTGCGTATCAGGGCTTCCTCGAACATCGCGTCATTGGGCTTGAGGGTTGGCAACCCCACAGCCGCCCTTGCCGCTTCAATAGCGGGCCCAAAAGCCGAGCAGGTGTACAAAATGCCATGGCAGCCGGTGCCCTTGGCGTAGACAGCCAGATCAACGAAGCGCTGAATCATGTCGGGCTCCAGTCGGCCGGCCTGTGCCAGGTCGACCGACAAGCTGTCGTCCAGCAGGTTCATGCAGCGAGCCTGGGGCCACAAGCGCTTGAAGGCCGACTGAATGGGCTCCATAGCCAGCGCGGTGGCGTGAATCAGTGCGATGCGGGTCGGCTGCGCACCCGTGGGAGAGATTTGCGTCATGCCTTGAAGCGCTCCTTGGCCTTGAGGGCGAATTCATTGGTGTAAGTCCTGGCAATGGCGATTCTGTCAGCCTTGACCATGGAATCGAAACTGGCCATGACCCTGAGCGCGGTCCGCGCGCCCTCGTCGGGAATCAGGCCATCCAACGCAATCGCCTCGCGCACCTTGTTGAACGACGCCAGATAGAGGCCACGGTCGCCCAGCAGGTAGGCCTCTGGCACCGTCTTGATGATGTCACCTGGGCCGGCGGTTTGCAGCCACTTCAGGGCATGAACAATGCCGTTGGTCAGCGCCTGGGCCGTGTTTGGATTTTTCTGCAGAAATTCGGCTGATGCGTAGAGGCAGCCGGCCGGCATGGGCCCGCCAAAAACATCTTGCGTGCCCTTGAGCGTTCGCGTGTCCGCAATGATTTTCACGTCGCCCTTTTGCTCCAGCATGGTCATCGCCGGGTCTGAGTTGCTCATGGCATCGATCTGACCGGTTCGCATCGCCAACAGCGCCCCGGCCGTCGAACCTACACCCACGAAAGTCACCGCCTCAGGCTTGATACCCGCCCGCGACAGCACCAGACTGGCCACCATGCTGGTCGACGAGCCCGGTGCCGACACACCAATTCTCTTGCCTTTGAGGTCGGCTAGTGACCTGTATCCCGCCATCGTTCGGGTGGACACACCAATGGCAATCTGCGGCGCCCGCCCCTGCAGGACAAACGCCTGGAAAAATTGGTTTTTGCTTTGCAAAGTGATGGTGTGTTCAAACGCGCCACTGACCACGTCAGCCGCACCACCCAAAGCTGCCTGCAGGGCGAGCGAGCCACCCACATGCTCGCTGAACTCAACGTCCAGACCTTCAGCCTTGAAATAACCCAATTGTTCCGCAATGGTGAGGGGCAGATGGTAGAACGCAGACTTGCCGCCCACCGCTATCACCAGCTTCGACTTTTCAGGGCGGGGTTGCGCCAGCAACACGGGCACCGCCAGGGCCGCAGCCGCCAACGCAGCCGCCGACGAGAAGCGGCGCCGGGAAAGCGAAAAGTGGCTAACGGGGACGCCGGCAACCCGGTGTGACATGAATGCTCCTCTGTGTCTCTTCTAATTTGTCTCAAGATTAACAAGACACAGGAAAAGACGCATCGGGAACATCCCGTGGGGGTTTTTACTTACCGCCGGTCCACCAGTGCGTGGGCGATGGTGCCCAGATCGACGTACTCAAGCTCGCTGCCCACAGGTACGCCGCGCGCCAGACGTGTGAGTTGCAGACCGCGCGCCTTCAGGGTTTCGCTGATGGCATGCGCCGTCGCCTCACCTTCGGCCGTGAAGTTGGTGGCCAGGATGACTTCCTGCACCACACCATCTGCCACACGGTCGAACAATTTTTTCAGGCCAATATCTTTGGGGCCAATACCATCAAGCGGGCTCAGGTGGCCCATCAGCACGAAGTAAAGTCCCTTATAAGCACCGGTACGCTCGACCGCAGATTGATCAGCGGGTGTTTCGACCACGCACAGCTTGGAATGATCACGCCGTGCATCAAGGCAGGTCGCGCAGATGTGCGCTTCGGTAAAGGTATTACACAACTCGCAATGGCGAACGGTCGCCACCGCGTTTTCAAGGGCATTGGACAAAGCCTGCGCGCCAGGCCGATCGTGCTGAAGCAGGTGAAACGCCATGCGCGAAGCCGACTTCACCCCCACGCCTGGCAGCTTGCGAAGGGCCTGGATCAGGACGTCCAGCGAATTGGAGTCAGCCATTGATATTACTCATGGTTAGGGCGTAGCGAGCAGGCGTCAGGCTAGGCGCGGGTGGCGGGATACCGGAGTGGACTGAAGGTCCATGAGGATGTCCCGACGGGACCCGCAACGACGCATCACGCCTTCGCAGTAGCCCTAAAAGGGGAACTTCATGCCGCCGGGGAGGCCTGGCATCCCGGCTGTGAGCTTGCCCATCTTCTCCTGCGAGGTCTCCTCAGCTTTGCGCACAGCGGCATTGAACGCAGCCGCCACCAGGTCTTCGAGCATGTCTTTGTCATCCGCCAGCAAACTGGGGTCGATGGTGACGCGGCGCACATCGTGTTTGCAGGTCATGACAACCTTGACCAGACCCGCACCAGACTCGCCAGTGACTTCAACACTGCCCAGCTCGTCCTGGGCTTTCTTCATGTTGTCCTGCATGGCCTGCGCCTGCTTCATCAGGCCGGCGAGTTGTCCTTTGTTAAACATGGTTTTCCTTGGTTTGTTTTAAATGAGGTGGCATTGCGCCGGGTTACACAGGCTTGATGCTGCCGGGCACGATTTTCGCCCCAAAGTCACGCATCATGCTCTGCACAAAGGGGTCTTCAAAAATGATCTTCTCGGCAGCCAGCTGGCGCTCTTGCGCCGCGGCCGCATTGCGCCGCGTCGGGCTGTCGGTCACACGGCCTACCTCCACCACCAGCTTTACGCCGTGCCCCGCAGCTGCCAGCGCTGCCTGCAAGCGGTCCCGGCTGCCCGACTGATTGAGTGACTCCCGATCTACCCGCAGGATCCACTGGTCGGTGTCGCGCGCCACCAATTGCGATTGCAAGGCCAGTTCGCGCACCAGCGCGGTCACAGCATCAGTGGCGACCAGTTTCTGCACCGTCGGGTGCCAGAAATCGCCCTCTTCAGTCGGCACAAGCACCGCCGCCGAAGACTGCCCTGCCAAACTCTCGGCCCGTGAATCTGCTTGCACCCGCACCGGAACTGCTACACCTTTAGTAGCTGACAATGCACGCTCCATGTGGGCCTGTGCCCCATTTCCCTTTAAATCCGGCGTGAAATGACCTCCCGCGGCCGGGTCTACCAAAGGCAACACCTGACCGGGTGGAGGCTTGGCACCGGTTGCCACTGCGGTTAGCGGCAAAGTGGGTGCGGAGGCAGAGGGAGACGAAGAAGGTGCTGGTGAATCAGCCTGACGGGATGCGGCGAGCGGTAGCGCAGAAACTTTGGCGGGAGCTGCTTGCGACACCGCAACTGCGAGCGAAGGAGATGATACAGGTGCCGCCGTTGCTGCAGTTTCTGCAAATGACAGTGGCCCTGCCTCAGCGTGATTCAGAGTTTTTTTTTCAGCCGTGTGGGTCGATGTGTGTGCTGAGTTTTTTGCCAGAGAGCTATTACCCGCAGGCTTGAAGGCCAGCAGACGCAATAGCACCATGGTGAGTGCCGCGTATTCATCAGGGGCCAGACCCAGCTCGCCCCGCCCGTGCAGACACAGGCTGTAGAGCAACTGGGTCTCGTCAGCTGGCATCAAGGCGGCCAGGCGAGCCGTTTCTGCCGCGTCCGGGTCTGAGTCATCGTTCTGGCCCGGAACCGCTTGCAACACCGCCATGCGTTGCAAGAGCGAACTCATCTCTTCCAGCGTGGAGGCCGCGCTCAGGCCGTTCAGGCGCAGAGTCTCGGAGATTTCCACCACCGACTTGCCGTCGCCCTGCGCCAGCGCATCGACCAGGCGAAACACATAGCTTCGGTCCACACTGCCCAGCATCTGGCGCACGGTGGCCTCCTGCAATTGCCCGTTGCCATAGGCAATTGCCTGGTCGGCCAGAGACAGTGCATCGCGCATCGAGCCACGCGCCGCCCGCGACAGCAAGCGCAACGCCTGGGTTTCAGCGGCCACACCTTCCATGTCCAGCACATGCACCAGGTGCTCACGGATGGTTTCCGGGGCCATGGGCCGCAGATTGAACTGCAGGCAGCGCGACAACACCGTGACCGGCACCTTTTGCGGGTCGGTCGTAGCCAGCACGAATTTCAAATACTCGGGGGGCTCTTCCAGCGTCTTGAGCATGGCATTGAAGGCCGTGTTGGTGAGCATGTGAACTTCGTCAATCATGAACACCTTGAAACGCCCCTGCACCGGCTTGTATACGGCCTGCTCCAGCAGCGACTGCACTTCGTCCACACCCCGGTTTGACGCCGCATCAAGTTCGGTGTAGTCCACAAACCGCCCTGAATCAATGTCGGTACAAGCCTGGCAAACGCCGCACGGCGTGGACGTGATGCCACCGTTGCCATCGGCCCCCTGGCAGTTCAGTGACTTGGCCAGAATGCGCGACACCGTGGTCTTGCCCACACCGCGCGTACCCGTAAACAGGTAGGCATGGTGCAGGCGCTGCGAATCCAGGGCGTTGGACATGGCCCGCACGACGTGTTCCTGCCCCACCATTTCAGTGAAATTGCGGGGACGGTACTTGCGGGCGAGCACGACATAAGACATGCCTTGATTCTACGGCTGGATGTTGCCCCCACGCTTGCCACTGCGTGTGCTGCGCTGCCCCCCAAAGGGGGCTAATTTTTCTAGGGGCGGCCCGTCGAAAAATTCCTCTTTCGCTTACCACTTACAATATGGTCTGACGGGCCTTCCCGCATGGTGAAGCGGCCAACCGGGTCAGGTGGGGAACCAAGCAGCCCTAACTGTGGAGTCAGTGCCGGGGTCAGGCTCGTCAACCTAATTTACTTGGTGATCACCACCAACACGCTGCATGGCGCATGTTCAATCAGGCTCTTGGAAACCGAGCCGCGCCACCAGCGGGCTGCCCACCCGTCCAGATGCCTGTGCCCCAGCACAATCAGGTCCGCCTTGATCTTCTGCGCAAACCGGGCCACTTCGAGCACCGGGTCACCGATGACCACTTCGCCTTTGGCCGACATCCCCGCTTCAGACAGCTTGCCGAGCCCGGCATCCAGAATGGCACGATAGCGGGCTTCCATCTCGCGCTGCAACGATTCGTCGTAAATGCCCCCTTCAGGGCCGACAGACGTAAAGGTTGACGGCGCTACAGCCACCAGCGCCAGCTCGGCCTGACTCCACTGCGCGATTTCATGACAATCGAGCAAAGCCTGCTGACCAGCTTGCGAGCCGTCGTAGGCGAGGAGAATTTTTTTGTACATGGTGTGTCCAATACGGGCATCAAACAACCGGGGCCGGCAGTCCTTCAGGGCATGCTACGCCCATTGCTGTAAATGTTCAATCGGGCCAACCGATTAGCGCACCCAATAGCGCACCAACATCACCAGCGTAAAGGCGATTGCGCCCCAGAAGATAAGTTTCAGTATGGTGCCGTCGCCAGACGATTTAGAAGCTTCATCCGGGTCGCCCATAGGGCTGAGGATAGAGGGAATTGTGGTGTCTCGGTCCATTCGACGTCCTGTGTATAAGTACCCAAATCTATGTTCGGGTCCGCGCATTCTAGTGGCGAAATGGGGTCGCTGAACCTAGGGGTTGCCCATTGGCGACAGCACTGTAAGCCGGGCGATGACTCCCTTGGCTGCACGGTACCCACTCGACAGGCTGGCCGTGAGCAGATAGCCTCCGGTTGGGGCTTCCCAATCCAGCATTTCACCGGCGCAGAATACGCCGGGCACACCAATGAGCCCGAGGCTTGAATCCAGGTTGTCAAACGCCACGCCACCCGCGCTGCTGATGGCTTCATCAATCGGTCTTGTTGCGCCCAGAGCGATGGGCATCGCTTTGATTGCATCGGCAAGCAGCGCGGGTTGCACCAGTTCTTCGCGGCTCAACAGCTCATACAACAGAGCCGCCTTGATCCCTTCAAGTCCTAGTCGGCTTTTCAGATGGCTGGACAGCGAGCGCGATCCACGCGGATGCGCCACTTCGGCCTGCACTTTGGCGACAGACATATCTGGCAAAAGATCCAACTCGAAACGTGCTGTGCCGGTCGAGGCAATCATGTCGCGCAGCAGACTGGACGCGGCATACACGAGACTGCCTTCGACGCCAGTGCCGGTTGCCACAAATTCGCCTTTGCGCGCAAACACCGTGTGGCCGTGTGCATCGGCAACGCGAATCGCCACCGACTTGAAGGGCTGCCCTGCAAATCGCGTTCGGAAATGCTCGCTCCAGCCTGGCGAAACATCAAAGCCACAATTGGACGGCTGCAAGGGCGCGATGGCCACGCCTCTCTCAGCCAAACGAGGCACCCATGCTCCATCCGAGCCCAGGCGTGACCAGCTTGCGCCGCCCAGCGCCAGCACAACTGCGGTGGGCTCGGCCTGAACCAGTCCTGATGGCGTTTCGAACTGCAGCGCCAGCCCTTGAGGCCCCCAACCCGACCAGCGGTGCCGCATATGAAACCTCACACCCACGCGGCCAGCAGAATCGCCATGACGCATGCGATGCAACCAGGTCCGCAACAAGGGCGCAGCTTTCATGTCGGTCGGGAAGATGCGCCCTGACGTGCCAACAAATGTGTCCACGCCCAGCGACTGCGCCCATTCGCACACCTGCGTCGCGCCGAAGTCATGCAACCACGGCTCTACGACAGTACGGCGCGACCCGAAACGTGTCGCAAAAATATCAGCCGGCTCCGAATGGGTGAGGTTGAGACCCCCTTTGCCCGCGAGCAAAAACTTGCGGCCCACCGACGGCATGGCGTCATAGAGATCTACAGTGATGCCATGGGCGGACAGCACATCGGCCGCCATCAAACCAGCCGGGCCACCCCCTAGAACGGCGACTTTGGCATTCAACGATTTCATCTTGTCTTTCATGGGTTCAATACGGGTCGTCAAAACGGCTCCACCAACTGTCCCTGCCCCGTCAAAAAAGCAGCCCGCACAACCTGACCAGGATAGATCGCACTCACCGCATCGCGGTAGTCGCGAAGCTGCGCTACCAGCGCAGGGGCATCCTGCGGCGCATGGTGCGACTTGTGGTCCAGCACCCACCACTCGCCGGTGTCAC
>JANPAZ010000109.1:0-2863 GCA_031430225.1 Rhodoferax sp.
GCGCGACCTGGTGCTCGCCGGTGCGCGACGCGCTGAAGACTTCGCACCCTACGGCGCAGAACGGCTGGAGCGCATGCGCCGCTTGAGACTGATCGGCGACGTGGTCGCAGCTGCAACGGTTGAGGCAGAGGGAAATCGCAGCATACGCCGCAAACACTTCGCCTACGCCATGGCAACCATGGATGAGGACATCTCCCCGCTGGTGCTTGGCATGTTCGCCGGGCCGGAGACCATACCGGCGCACCTGGTAAATGAAGCTGTGTTGCAGCGAATTCGATCTGCATGAAACACAAACATGAACACGAACACGAACACGACTATGAAGACGCTACATATTAAATAGCAACCTATTTAATATATACGTGGGCCATTGGCGATTTTGTATTCATTTCGTAGGCACGGGGCTGGCTCCGGTTGGGCCTTTGAGCAAAGCAGCTTCGCGTCCACCAAATCGTGCAATGAGAGCGTCTTGATCTGCTTTCGCACGCTGGTCAACCGCTTGCGGATCAAGCATCTCAACCAATAGCGCCTCCATGCGTTCGCAAACAGCGCGATGATCTTCACTCGAAGCAAGATTTCGGCTTTGACCGGGATCGGCTGCCTGCTGACAGAGACTGGCGTTGGGTACCGATTGCTCCCGGAGTCTTAAGCGCCGCAACCCGGCGCACCGGCCTTGACGATTGACTTTAAAATTTTCTAGGGGATGAGCGTATACACCTTGGCTTGTCCGCGCTCGCTCGTGCTGTGCCCAAGCAAAGGGAGATCCCATTCGGCGCCAAGGGCACCATTTTCGGGAGTCAATCCACTCGCCATCACGGTGACCTCTTCCACGCCCGCATCAAACTCTGCCACTTGTTCCCGCGTCTCAAGAAACATTCGGGCGACCATCGTGCCACCTGAATCAATGATCACCAGATAGCGGGCTGGCGGACGGCGTGGCGCGTGGGCATTGTCCCTGTGCGCTTCAATTCCATAGGTTTGACTCATCGTTCCATAGTGCCACATTGAGGTACCCAGGGCAATCGTAGTGGCAATGTTCCTGCAACTTTTGCCGCTGACTTCTCACAACTTCAAATCCTGTTGAAATTTGTAAGACGAATGACAACGCTTGCACCGGTTCGTGCGTTGATGAAGTGTGACCGTTGCGCAAATGCAAATTGAACTTCGTTCAGAGGTATTCGGTCATAGGGTTATGCCAGCATGCGATGTCAAAAGTTGCTATGCTGAAAGTGTGATGACAACCAGGAGGTCTTATGGATGCGATTGGTAATTTTGTCGCCCGCTATGCGCGCAACCGCGAGGAAGAGCTGACCCTCGACCAGTACCTTGCGGAATGCAAGCGTGAGCCACTGGCTTACGCGACTGCGGCTGAGCGCATGCTCAAGGCCATCGGCGAACCGCAGATGCTGGACACCCGAAACGACCCCCGTCTGTCGCGCATCTTTGCGAACAAGGTCATCAAGATTTATCCCGCCTTTGCCGAGTTCTACGGCCTGGAAGACGCCATTGAACAGGTGGTGAGCTACTTCCGCCACGCGGCGCAAGGTCTGGAAGAACGCAAGCAGATTCTGTACTTGCTGGGCCCTGTCGGTGGCGGCAAAAGCTCGATTGCCGAACGGCTCAAGCAGCTCATGCAACATGTGCCCTTCTATGCCATCAAGGGCTCGCCGGTCAATGAAAGCCCGCTGGGCCTGTTTGATGCGGCGGAAGACGGGCCGATTTTGCAGGCCAACTTTGGCATTCCAACGCGCTATTTGCAACGCATCCTGTCGCCCTGGGCGGTGAAGCGGCTGGACGAGTACGGCGGGGACATCCGCCAGTTCAAGGTGGTCAAGCGCTACCCCAGCATCCTGAAGCAGATTGGCGTCTCCAAGACCGAGCCGGGTGACGAAAACAACCAGGATATTTCATCCCTGGTGGGCAAGGTGGACATCCGCAAGCTCGAGAGCTTCGCGCAGGATGACCCCGATGCCTATAGCTACTCGGGCGGCCTGTGCCTGTCCAACCAGGGCTTGCTGGAATTTGTGGAGATGTTCAAGGCACCGATCAAGGTGCTGCATCCGCTGCTCACCGCCACCCAGGAGGGCAACTTCAAGGGCACCGAAGGTTTCGGCGCGATTCCATTTGATGGCGTGGTGCTGGCGCACAGCAATGAAAGCGAGTGGAAAGCCTTCCGAAACAACAAGCACAACGAGGCTTTCCTGGACCGCATCTACATCGTCAAGGTGCCGTACTGCCTTCGAGTCAGTGAAGAGGTAAAGATCTACGAGAAGCTGATCCGTGAGTCATCATTGGGTCTGGCCAAGTGCGCCCCCGGCACGCTGAAGATGATGAGCCAGTTTTCAGTGCTGACACGGCTGAAGGAACCTGAAAATTCCAGTCTTTACAGCAAGATGGAGGTCTACGACGGTGAAAGCCTGAAAGACACCGACCCACGTGCCAAGAGTTACCACGAATACCGCGACTATGCGGGTGTGGATGAGGGCATGAGCGGCGTCTCTACCCGGTTTGCATTCAAAATTTTGTCCAAAGTGTTCAACTTTGACAGCAGCGAAGTAGCAGCCAACCCGGTGCACTTGATGTACGTGCTTGAGCAGCAGATTGAACGCGAGCAGTTCCCCGCAGAGCTGGAACAAAAATACACGGGGTTCATCAAGGAACTGCTGGCACCCCGTTATGCCGAATTCATCGGCAAGGAAATACAGACGGCTTACCTTGAGAGCTACAGCGAATATGGCCAAAACATTTTTGACCGCTACGTGACCTACGCCGACTACTGGATTCAGGACAACGAGTACCGTGACACCGACACCGGCGAAGTTTTTGACCGCGTATCGCTGAACGCCGAGCTGGAGAAAATCGA
>JANPAZ010000110.1:0-5159 GCA_031430225.1 Rhodoferax sp.
GCGGTGGGCCCATGCTGTATGCCGACCTCACTGGTTTACCCAACGTGGTACGGCGCTTGCGCCAGTTTGCAGCAGAGCCAGGCGCTGACCCATCGTGGCAACCTGCGCCGTTGCTGGTCAAGTTGGCACTTGAGGGCAAGACGTTCAATTGATGGCCTGCGCGATTGCTAAAGCGGAGGGTCGTTTCAGGTGAGCGGACCCCTTGACGGCTTTGGCATTGGGCGGTGACCTTATGAAAATAGCTGGGTGGTTGCTCACTTTCGGGTGGTATAGGCGATATAAATTTGAAAAAACCCATCAAATTTTTAAAATAGACCTAAATAACCCCCTAAATCTGCCGTTAAGAAAGACACGAGCACGCAAAAAACCTGATCCATCATGCAACTGCCCCCTATTGATCGACTCCCAATTTCGCGCCCCGCCGGCGCGGTAGGGGTGTCTGTTGGGGCCAATAAGGTCATTCCGGTTCCGCCTGTCAACCCGTCGCGCAACATTGCGCCTGTTGAAGAGGCTCCGTCAGCCAGCGTGGTTGACCTTGTCAATCGGGCCAACAAACCCTCGACGGGCGAGGGGGTCTACACCAGCGTGTCTGACCCGGCACGGCGAGGGTCAGAAGCCGCAACGGCCGAGAAAGACTGGACCATTCATCGGCCAGTGCCTGAAAAGGTTGAGATCCCACCGCCCGAGCCTATTTCCAAGCTGCTGATGGAGTTTCTGCGCACCATGTGGCGCGCCAGCGGCAGCGCGGTAGAGGCCACACTGGCCGAAAACCAGGCAAAGACACCCTCGCAAAATCCGAATTCTGCGCCGGGTAATCTGGTCAAGGAAAATCTGGTCTATTCCCCCAGCAAGATCGCCAAGACCGAGAAATCGCTGTCGGGCGATTCACCCTCCAGCTCCACCACGTCCTGAGCGCGGGTGAATAGAGTGGGTTGTCATGCCCTAACATGGCGCGATGCACACTTCAGCTCTTGTCTTGTTTTCCGGTGGCCAGGATTCCACCACCTGTCTGGCGCACGCCCTTCATCGCTATGAACGTGTAGAAACCATTGCGTTTGACTACCGCCAGCGTCACCATGTTGAACTCGAATCACGTCTGAACGTTTTACGTGAGATGCGGGCCCTGTTTCCCCTATGGACCCAGAAGTTGGGGGACGATCACCTGCTCGACCTGGCGGTTTTGGGGTCGGTCAGCGAAACCTCATTGACCCGCGACACGGCTTTCAAAATGGAGCAAAGCGGCTTGCCCAACACCTTTGTACCCGGGCGCAACCTGCTGTTTTTGACGCTGGCCGCCGCCGTGGCCTATCGGCGTGATTTGCAGGTGATTGTGACCGGCGTGTGCGAAACCGATTTCTCCGGCTACCCCGACTGCCGCGACGACACCATGAAAGCGATGCAACTGGCGCTGTCGCTGGGCATGGACAAGCGCTTTTTGATAGAAACTCCCTTGATGTGGATCGACAAGGCCGCCACCTGGACTCTTGCGCGGGATCTGGGCGCGCAATCGGGCGTGCCGGGCGGTGGCGCAGCGCTGGTAGATTTGATCATTGAGCACACCCACACCTGCTATTTGGGAGACCGCGAGCATCGGCATGACTGGGGCTATGGCTGCGGGCAGTGCCCGGCCTGTGAACTTCGGGCGCGCGGGTACCAGCGATTTCGTGACGCTGACGCTATCTGACTGCCCAGTCGCTTATCGAATCACCTGGGTGATTTAACTCACCTTTGACTGCGTGATCTTATAGCGGCTCGGCGCGCCTTCAGGCTGGTGCTCCAGCGTCCAGCGCTGGTCATGAAACGCTCCGACCGACGGTCTGTGTGCTATTGAAACAATAGCTCCTCCTGTCGATTTCACAAGGGCAACCAAGCGTTTGTACAACGTGTCTTCGGCCTGGGCGTCCAGCGCACTGGTGGCTTCGTCGGCAAACACCCAGGCGGGTTTCTTCAGCAGCACGCGCGCAATGGCCAGGCGCTGTTGCTCGCCACCCGACAGTTTTTGCCCCCAGGCATCGGAATCGTCCAGCTGATTGGCCAACTGGGGGAGCAACGCGTCTTCCAGCGCCTGCTTCAGGTCAGCGTCTGAGTAGCGGCTAGCAGCTTCCGGGTAGGCCAGTGCGTCGCGCAGCGGGCCGTTGGGGAAGTAAGGCCGCTGCGGTATGAACATCGCGTCTTTGGGCCGCGCCAGCGTGCCGCTTGCAAACGGCCAGATGCCGGCGAATGTGCGAAACAACGTGGATTTGCCCGAGCCCGATGGCCCTTGCAACAACACGCTGTCACCTGCCTGCATGTGCAGCGCAGCTTGCGACAGCAAGATCGCGCCGGTTGGCAACGAGATGGTCAGGTCCTGGGTGTCAATTGCTACAGAATCAGTAGCTGAAACCCCAGTATCTCCGTGGGCCAATGCCTGAAAACTCTCCTCAAAGCTGGTCAGGCGATCGGTCGTGGCTCGCCAGCTGGCCAAAGCGCTGTAGTTGTCCACAAACCAGCTCAGCGAGCCCTGCACCTGACCAAACGCGCTGGAGATCTGCATGAGCTCCCCCAACTGGATGGCCCCTGAAAAAAACCGGGGCGCCGCCACAATGAACGGAAACACCACGGCCGCCTGCCCAAATCCCACGGTGAACCAGGTCAGACTTTTCTGCGCCTTGAGCAGCGCCAGGTAATTGCCCAAGACAGCGGAAAACCGCAGGTCCAACTGTTTGCGCTCGACGCGCTCGCCTTTGTCCAGCGCAATGGATTCGCTGTACTCACGCACCCTGACCATGTGATGGCGAAAGTCTGCTTCCAGCCGCTGCTGCGTGAAGTTCAGCTTGATCAGAGGGCGGCCAATGTAATGGCTGATGATGCTGCCCACCGCGCAATACAGCACAGCAGCCCACACCATGAAGCCCGGTATGTCAAATGTGGTGCCCCCCACGGTGAAACCAAAATTGCCGCTTAAGCCCCACAGAATTCCGACAAAACTCGCCAGTGTGACCACGGCATTGAGCAGGCCCATCGTCAGGGACACCGTATAGCTGGTGAACTGGTTCACATCCTCCTGGATGCGCTGGTCCGGGTTATCGGGGTTTTGGCCGCCCGCCTGCTGGGTATAGCGGGCGAGCTCCATTTTGTAGAACGCATGGTTGGACAACCAGCGCACCAGATAGTGGTCGGTCATCCAGGCACGCCAGCGCATCTCCAGCAACTGGGTCAGGTAAAACTTGTAAACCGCAATGATGATGAACGCAAAGGCCAGGTAGGTAAACCGCCCCAGTTGAGTCCAGAACACGTCCGCCTGCTTGTTTTGCAGCGCGTCATAAAACACCCGGTTCCAGTCGTTGAGCAACACCAGCATGTAAACCGCCGCCAGGTTGAGCAACACGATGGCAAGCAGCAAGGCGCGCGCCTTCCATTTTTCGTCAGACTTGAAGTAAGGCAGGGACAACGCCCATACCTTGCGTGTCTGGCGCAGGGTGTCAGTCAGCTTGCTGGAGAAACTCATGGCATATTCTCATTAAAAATGGCCAAAGGCCCACGTAGAACGTGCATAGTTAGCTATATAAAATATAGCAAAATAATGGGGTGAATTTCAGCGCCGAAACCGCGCGGAACCAAAAAAATAGCGCCAATCGGCCAGACCTGCGTCGCGACTATAGGCGCGCTTCTTCAACCGCGTGGCAGGCAATGCGGATGCCACCAATGGCCTTCAAAACAGGCCGCTCAACGCGGCAGCGGTCATTGGCGTGCTGACAGCGCGGATTGAACGCACAGCCCGAAGGCGGGTTCAAGGGGTTGGGCACCTCGCCCTGCACAGGCGTGCGTGCGCGGCCCACATCGTGCATTTTGGGGATGGCATCCAGCAGCATGCGCGTGTAGGGGTGCCGGGGCGTTGCAAACAGAGTCTGCTTGTCGGCCAGTTCCACCAGCCGCCCCAGGTACATCACGCCCACCTGGTCACTCACGTGGCGCACCACGGCCAGGTTGTGGGATATGAACAGGTAGGTGAGGCCCAGTCTGCGCTGCAGGTCCTTCATGATGTTGAGAACCTGCGCCTGCACGCTCACATCCAGGGCAGACGTGGGCTCGTCACACACCAGAAACTCCGGCTGCGTGGCCAGCGCCCGCGCAATCGAGATACGCTGACGCTGCCCACCTGAAAACTGGTGCGGGTACTTGGGGCTGTCGAGCGGGCTCAGGCCCACCGATTTGAGCAACTCACCCACCCGCGCCTTGAGCTCAACGGGGTCGGTCACCAGGCCATGTTCGGTCAGAGGCTCGCCCACAATGTCCTGCACGATCCAGCGCGGATTCAGCGACGCATAGGGGTCCTGAAAAATCATCTGGATACGCCGGCGCAAGTGGTGGCCCTGCGGTGTCTTGAAGGCAGCGTGTGCGTCCTGGCCGTCAAAAGTCAGGCCACCCCGTGTGGGCTCGTACAGGCCCACAAGCAGCTTGGCGACTGTTCTCTTGCCACAACCGGACTCGCCGACCAGCGCCAGCGTCTTGCCTTTTTCGATCTCAAAACTCACGCCATCCACGGCGTGCAGAAATACCTTGGGCTTGCGTTCAGTGACGCGGTTGAGCCACGGGGCCGACACATCGAAGGTCATGGCCAGGTCATGGGCCTGAACCAAGGGCGCCCCCACGCTTGCCACTGCCCCGGAATCGGCTGTAGCCGATAACGCAAGTGCTGCGCTGCCCCAAGAGGGGGCTAATTCCCCTTGGGGCGGCCCGGCGGGGAATTGCGTCTTTGTTGTGGTTGGTGTTGAAGGTGTGCTCATGCTGTCCTGCCTTCATGAAGCCAGCACGCCGCGCGGGTGGCACCCGCATCCAGCAGGTCGGGCCTTTGGGTTTGGCATTTTGCAAACACCTTGGGACAACGCGGGTTAAAGGCGCAGCCGGTGGGAATTGCGTTCAGGCGCGGCATCGCGCCGTCAATCTGGCTCAGGCGCTCCACGTCTTTGGTGATGTCCGGAATCGCGCCCATCAGCCCCACGGTGTAGGGGTGCGCCGGGTGGTTGATGACGTCGTGCACCGGGCCAATTTCGGCAACCCGCCCGGCGTACAACACGGCCACGCGGTCGCAGGTCTCGGCAATCACGCCCATGTCGTGGGTGATGAGCATCACGGCCGCACCGCGCTGCTTGCAGATGTTTTTAAGCAAAGTGATGATC
>JANPAZ010000111.1:0-9076 GCA_031430225.1 Rhodoferax sp.
GCCAACACGATGCTGCCCATCTCGGACAGCAAAATAACGAGGATATGGCGTGGCGCAGACCCCAACTGGGCTGCAGGCTGGCCCCGGCGGGTCAGCCGCACCCACAACGACACAACGCGGCACAGGACCTGTCCGACCCAGCGGTCGATCCAGCGTTGCGTGTCAACCTTCATTGACGAAAGTGCCAAGGGCCATGGATTTACAGGCCAGCCGCTGCCCGCAATGCCTGGACTTTGTCAGTACGCTCCCAGGTGAACTCTGGCTCTTCACGGCCAAAGTGGCCATAGGCGGCGGTTTTTTCGTAGATCGGTCGCAGCAGGTCCAGCATCTGGATGATGCCCTTGGGGCGCAGGTCAAAGATGTCGCCCTTGGCCACGATTGCTGACAACTTCTCGTCAGAAACAATGCCGGTGCCTTCGGTGTAGACCGTGATGTTCATGGGCATGGCCACACCAATCGCGTAGGCCACCTGAATCTGGCACTGTCGGGCCAGGCCGGCCGCCACGATGTTTTTGGCCACATAGCGGGCCGCGTAGGCTGCAGAGCGGTCCACCTTGGATGGGTCCTTGCCGGAGAATGCGCCGCCGCCGTGCGGGCAGGCGCCGCCATAGGTATCCACAATGATCTTGCGCCCGGTCAGGCCGCAGTCGCCTTGTGGCCCGCCAATGACAAACCGGCCCGTGGGGTTGATCAGGTAGCGGGTGTTTTGCAGCCACTCTTTGGGCAGCACTGGTTTGATGATTTCTTCAATGATGGCCTCAACGAACGACGCTTTCATCTTGGTGGGCGACTCGCTTTGGTCCGGGCTGTGCTGGGTAGACAGCACCACGGTGTCGATGCTGTGGGGCTTGCCGTCGACATAGCGCATCGTGACCTGGCTCTTGGCATCAGGCCGCAAAAAGGGCAGGCGGCCATCCTTGCGCAACTGGGCCTGGCGCTCCACCAGGCGGTGTGCGTAGTAGATGGGCGCTGGCATGAGCTCAGGCGTTTCGTTGCAGGCGTAGCCAAACATCAGGCCCTGGTCACCAGCGCCCGTGTTCAGGTGGTCGTCAGAGGCATGGTCCACACCCTGGGCAATGTCGTTGGACTGCTTGTCATAGGCCACCAGCACGGCGCAGCCCTTGTAGTCAATGCCGTACTCGGTGTTGTCGTAGCCAATGCGCTTGATGGTGTCACGCGCCACCTGGATGTAGTCCACATGCGCGTTGGTGGTGATTTCACCGGCCAGCACGACCAGACCGGTGTTGGTCAGCGTTTCGGCTGCCACACGGGATTTGGGGTCCTGCTTGAAGATTGCGTCCAGAATGGCGTCGGAAACCTGATCAGCCACCTTGTCTGGGTGGCCTTCAGAAACGGATTCAGAGGTAAAGAGAAAGTCGTTCGCCATTTAATAAACTCCAGAGTAAGTTAAGTCACACGCTATTCGTCACATCGTCGCGTTGCTTTGGCTTTGGAGCTTTTAGCGAACGCTTTAGCAGATTGACCAACTCACCGGGGGTGTCCCCCGGAAATCGGCAAGGCACAATGGCGGCACTTTCGTGGGCCCTCGTGCATGTCGCCCTGCAAGTAGTTCCATAACTCAGCGACCCGTGTATTTTATCCCACTCATGATCACCCTGTTCAGAATCCTGTCGGTACTGCCTTTGGGGCTGATGCATGCGGCGGGCGGCCTTTTGGGTTGGTTGGTTTTTGCGCTGTCCGGGGCGTACCGCAGGCGCTTTCTTGTGAATACGAGGCGGGCTGGGATGACGCGAACGCAATGGCTGGGTGCCGTTGGCCAGGCAGGCAGGCTGGTGGCCGAATTGCCCCGTTTGTGGTTGGGTAAACCGGTGGCCGTGCAGTGGTCTGGGGCGGAGCATATCGATGCCGCGCTGGTACGCGGGCGCGGCGTGGTGTTCCTTACGCCTCATCTGGGTTGTTTTGAGGTCACTGCGCAGGCCTATGCCGGCCGCTATGGCCAGACCCGCGAACCCATGACCGTGCTGTTCCGCGTTCCCAGGCAGCCGTGGCTGCGAGAGCTCGTAGCCACGGCGCGCAGTCGCCCTGGCCTGCGCACAGCACCCACCACCCTGTCTGGCGTCAAGCAAATGATCAAGGCGCTGCGTCTTGGGCAAAGCGTTGGGCTGCTGCCTGACCAGGTGCCGCCACTGGGAATGGGCGTGTGGGTGCCGTTCTTCGGGCAGGACGCCTACACCATGACCCTGTCCGCCCGCCTGGTACAGCAAACTGGCGCCACTGTGCTGGTGGCTTGGGGTGAGCGGCTGGCGTGGGGGCAAGGCTTTCGGGTGCATGTGCAACCCCTGCTGATGCCTGTAGTTACCGGGTTTCCCGAGGAAGCAAAGGAAGCGGCATCCCTGATCAACCGCGCCATGGAAGGTGTAATCCGGCAATGTCCCCAGCAGTATTTGTGGGGTTACGCGCGTTACAAGCAGCCCCGTCGAGAAACCTGAAGCCATGCTGAGTCGCTGCGGAATCTTCTTTATGCATGTGCTGGGCAAGTTACCCTTGGGCTGGGTGCGTGCCATGGGCTGGCTTTTGGGTTGGGTGCTCTATGCGGTTGCAGCATCGCGTCGCAAGGTCGTCTGGACTAATTTACGCCTGTGTTTTCCTGATTGGTCCGAAAGCCGGTTGCGAGTCGTTGCCATTGAGACCTTCATTCATTTTGCCCAGGCCTGGCTGGACCGCGGCTGGCTCTGGCACGGCACGCCGCAGGTCACGCAACGGCGATTGCGGCTGACGGGGGAGGTGCAGGCGCTTGAAGGTGACGGGCGCGTGGTGATTTTCGCGCCACATTTTGTGGGGCTGGATGCCGGCTGGACTGCTGTCACCCAGCAGGTGGCCCGGCGTTTCACCACCGTCTACACCCACCAGGCCAACAAAACGGTGGACAACTGGGTGCACCAGGGGCGCATGCGCTTTGGTAAGCCTAAACTGTTCGACCGCTCCGGCGGCGCCAGGCCGATCGTGGTGACCCTGCGCGCTGGCCATGTGTTGTACCTGCTTCCCGACATGAACTACGGTCTGCCCGAGTCGGTTTTTGTGCCGTTTTATGGGGTTCAGGCGGCGACGGTGACGTCGCTCTCCCGGCTGGCGAAACTGGGGGGTGCCAAAGTGGTGCCGGTTGTCACTCGCATGACGCCACACGGGTACGACGTTGAAGTCATGCCCGCATGGACAGACTTTCCGGGTGATGAGTTGACGCAGGATGCCCAGACAATGAACCTGCGCTTGCAGGCTTTTATAGACACCATGCCCAGCCAGTATTACTGGGTTCACAAGCGTTTCAAGGACCGGCCCGAGGGCGAGCCAGCTATGTACTGAGGCTCCGGCGCCTGGGGATGTTGCAGCCGGAGGGTGACTTGCTATAAAATTAAGAGCTAACTACGCCCGTTCCACGTGGGGCATTGCCCGATTCGGCATGTACCCATTGCCAGAGCAGGCGCGACACGTCTTCAATCCCGATGCGTTTGGTGGCCGAGAACAGGCGCACTTCGCCGCCACCAGCCTGTAACTTCATGATGGACAGCGCTTTTTGCTGCTCGGTTTTGTTGAGCTTGTCGGCCTTGGTCAGGATCACAAGGAATTTCAGGCCCTCAACCACTCGGGGGCGGATCACATCCAGCAAAATTTCGTCCAGATCGGTCAGGCCATGGCGAGGGTCACACATCAGAACGATGGCTTTGAGGTTTTCACGGGTGACCAGATAGTTGGCCATCACCTGCTGCCAGCGTATTTTGTCCTGCTTGGGAACGGCTGCGTAGCCATAGCCGGGCAGATCGGCCAACACGGCGTCTGTGACGCCCTGCTTGCCCAAAGTGAACAGATTGATGTGCTGGGTGCGACCCGGCTTTTTGGAGGCGTAGGCCAGCTGTTTTTGCTGGGTCAGCGTGTTGATGCAGGTGGATTTTCCCGCATTGGAACGCCCTACAAAGGCAATTTCTGGCACCTCCAGCGCGGGCAGAAAGTGCAGCTGGGGCGCTGTAGTGAGGAATTTGGCGGTGTGCAGCCAGCCAGTGGCAACCACGCACTGGGCCTTGAGTTCTGCAGCAGCAGCCTTTTCAGGGTTGATCAATGTTGCGTTGATTGGCGGGGCCGGTGGGTTTGAAGGGGATGTCATGGATGGAGAACGTGTGTGTGAATGGTCTGGTGTCGCGCAAAAGCATTCACTGACAAGCCATTAAAGGGGAAAACCCGGAGCACCATTGTAGAATCATGCTGTTTTGCCCACCTGACACGACTTTCCTTATGAAGATGATTGCCCCTTTTTTCACCCGCCTCTTGATGGCTGCGGCCCTTGCCGCACCGGCTTTTCCCGCCGTTGCGCAGGACGCCAAACCCGCCACTGCCAAGGCTGAAGCGCCCGCAGCAGCCAAGCCAGCGCCGGTCAAGGCTGCCAAGCCGGACCTGGCAAAGGGTGAAGCGAGCTTTACGGCAGTTTGTGCTGCCTGCCATGGGGCAGATGGCAACTCCGGAACACCGGCCAACCCCAAGCTGGCGCAGCAACATCCCGAATACCTGGTCAAGCAATTGCAGGAATTCAAGTCTGGCAAACGCAATAACGCCATCATGAAGGGCTTTGCTGCCACCCTGAGTGATGAAGATATGCGAAATATCTCGTATTGGGCAACCTCCAAAAAGGCCAAAGCCGGATTTGCAAAAGACAAAGAGTTGGTGGCCTTGGGCGAGCGCATTTACCGGGGTGGGATCACAGACCGCCAGGTACCTGCCTGTGCGGGTTGCCATAGCCCCAACGGCGCAGGCATCCCTTCGCAGTACCCTCGCCTCGGTGGCCAGCATGGTGAATACACCGTGGCCCAGTTGACTGCGTTTCGCGAAGGTGTGCGCGCCAACAGCCTGCAAATGACGCAAGTTGCCGCGAAGATGAACGACCGTGAGATCAAGGCGGTGTCCGACTACATCGCCGGCTTGCGCTGAACCCTGACAAGGTAGCCGCCAGGGAACCATTCGACGCGAAACATCCCTAAGAGGGGCGGGTCAATCTCACGATGGCCCGCCTTTTTCATTTGTATAACGCTTAACCCGCGATCCAAGCCAACCGCCGATGTCAGTCTCTACCCAAGGTCTGGAAATCAAGACCGCTTCGCGTCCCGTGCGCGCGGCGGTGGAACTGCTGTCGAGCATGCGGTTCTCGATTTCACTGCTGACAATCATCTGCATCGCATCCATCATCGGCACCGTGCTCAAGCAGCATGAACCCATGCCGAATTACGTCAACCAGTTTGGTCCGTTCTGGGCAGATGTCTTTGGGGTTGTCAGCCTCTATTCGGTCTACAGCGCGTGGTGGTTTTTGCTGATACTCGCTTTTTTGGTCACCAGTACGTCACTTTGTATTGCACGCAACGCTCCCAAGATCTTTGTTGACCTCAAAACTTACAAAGAGAATATCCGTGAGCAAAGCCTGAAGGCCTTTGGTCACCGCGCTGAAGCTGTGCTGGGCGAGGCACCCGAGGCCGCGGCAAAACGCATTGGAACCATGCTTGCGGGCGGTGGCTGGAAAGTCAAACTGCAGCAACGCGACACTGGCACCGGTGCGGGCTGGATGGTGGCCGCCAAGGCGGGTGCAGCCAACAAGATCGGCTATCTGGCCGCGCACAGCGCCATTGTTCTGGTGTGTATCGGTGGCCTGCTGGACGGCGACCTGATCGTGCGTGCCCAGATGATGTTCAACGGCAAAACGTCGTATTCTGGTGGCGGCATGATTGCCGACGTAAAGCCCGAGCACCGTCTGAGTGAGCGAAACCCCACATTTCGCGCCAATCTGATGGTGGCTGAGGGCACGCAGTCCAGCACGGCGGTTCTGAACCAGTCAGACGGCATCTTGTTGCAGGAATTGCCGTTTGCGGTGGAACTCAAAAAATTCATCGTTGAGTACTACTCGACGGGCATGCCCAAACTGTTTGCCAGTGAAATCATCATTCACGACATCCATACCGGCGAAAAGATTCCGGCCCGCGTGGAAGTCAACCACCCTGCCAGTTACAAGGGCGTCGAGATTTACCAGTCCAGCTTTGACGATGGCGGCTCAAGCGTGAAGCTCAAAGCGTTCCCGATGAAGGCGGCAACCAAGCCGTTTTCAATTGAAGGCGTCATTGGCGGGTCTTCGCAACTGGTCAAGGGTGAAACAGGCGGCCCCGACGCTGAGAAGCTGACGCTGGAGTACACCGCTTTGCGTGTGATCAATGTGGAGAACTTTGCGGGTGATGGCACCACTGGCGTGGACGTGCGCAAGGTTGACCTGCGTGAATCCATTGATTCACGCTTGGGCGCGGCCAATAAGGTCATGACCAAGAAGAACCTTCGCAATGTCGGGCCCAGCATCACGTACAAGCTTCGCGATGCAGCTGGCCAGGCGAGAGAGTTCCATAACTACATGCTGCCGGTAGAAACGGGTGATGGCGTACCCGTTTTTTTATTGGGCCTGCGTGAAACACCGTCAGAGCCATTTCGTTACTTGCGGGTGCCGGCTGATGAGCAAGGTTCGATGGATGAATTTGTGCGTCTGCGGGCTGCGCTTGAAGACCCGGCCATGCGTGAGCTTGCAGTGAAAAACTACGCCATCAAGGCCGTTGAGGGCCAGCGCGTTGAATTGAGTCGTCAGCTGGAGGCTTCAGCGTCCCGTGCCCTGGGGCTTTTTGCGGGTGCCGAGGCTGTGAAAGGTGGCAAGGGTGCGGGCGGACTTCAGGCCGTGGCTGACTTCATTGAAACCAACGTGCCAGAGGCCGAGCGTGCCAAGGCGGGTGAAGTGCTGATCCGCATTTTGAATGGCACCTTGTTTGAATTGACGCAAGGGGCCAGAGCGCGGGCTGGTCTCAAGCCATTGGAGCCCAGTGACAAGGTTCAGGGCTTTATGACGCAGGCCGTGCTGGCGTTGAGCGACGCCCATCTGTATCCCGCACCCATGGCTTTGCAACTGACTGATTTCACCCAGGTCCAGGCAAGTGTTTTCCAGGTGGCCCGTGCACCCGGAAAAAATATTGTGTATCTTGGGTGTGCATTTCTGATTTTGGGCGTTTTTGCGATGCTTTATATCCGTGAGCGTCGCGTCTGGGTCTGGCTGGCTCCCGTGGGCACGTCGTCAAGTGAAGGCCCAGACTCAGGCGGGGCCATGACGACCAGTGCCTCCATGGCCATGTCGACGAATCGAAAGACGATGGATGGCGACCGCGAATTTGATGACCTCAAGGCCAAATTGATTGGCGCATAGGATTGAAACGATGAACACTGCGACCACTACCCATGCGACTACGGCACGTCCTGTCGTCCTGGGCACGATGACCTTGAATGAGGGCTACTTTGCCAAGCGGAACTGGTTTGACTGGCTGTTTGCCGCGCTGGTGATTGCTGGAGGACTTTTCGCCTTTTCCCGTTATGCGCAGGCGATGGATGTGTACGAAAAGGGCATCCTGCTGGGGGCTATCCCCAGCGCCATTGCGCTGGGCTGGTTCTGGCGGCCTTTGCGCGTGCTGATGCTGACCGTGGCGGCGGCTTCGCTGTTGGGCATCAATGCGTATCAGGGCAGCCTGGACAGCGCTGAAAAGGTGTTTTGGCTCAAATATTTTCTGTCCAGCCAGTCTGCCATTCTTTGGATGAGCATGCTGTTCTTCATGAGCACCGGTTTCTACTGGCTGGGTGTTTTCGCCAAGGGCGAGAGCAGCACCATGGAGCTGATTGGCTCGCGGCTGGCCTGGGTGGCAGTGGGGATGGCGCTCACGGGCACTATGGTGCGTTGGTATGAAAGCTACCTTCTGGGGGCCGATATTGGTCACATTCCGGTGAGCAACCTCTATGAGGTGTTCGTCCTGTTTTGCTGGATGACGGCGGCGTTCTACCTTTACTTTGAAGCCCAGTACAAAACCCGCACGCTGGGGGCATTTGTGATGCTGGTCGTCAGTGCCGCAGTGGGTTTTTTACTTTGGTACACAGTGGTTCGGGAGGCGCATGAAATCCAGCCCCTGGTACCAGCCCTGAAGAGCTGGTGGATGAAGCTGCACGTGCCTGCCAACTTCATTGGCTATGGCACGTTTGCCTTGGCCGCGATGGTAGCGTTTGCCTATCTCATCAAGGCGCAGGCCTCAGAGACCCGCTGGTACAAGCTGATACCGCTGTGGTTGTTGGGCATTGTGCTGTGTTTTGAACCTGTGGTGTTTCGCACCAAGGCGACGGCCAATGGCAGCAGCTACTGGGTGATTTACTTCGGCATTGCGGCCCTGATCATTGCCAGCATTTTGCTGGGGCGCAAGCGCATTGCGGCGCGCTTGCCTGATTTGTCCGTGCTGGATGACGTGATGTACAAATCCATCGCCGTGGGTTTTGCCTTCTTCACCATAGCAACGGTTCTGGGTGCTCTGTGGGCTGCCGAAGCCTGGGGCGGCTACTGGAGCTGGGACCCCAAGGAAACCTGGGCGCTGATCGTCTGGCTTAACTACGCTGCCTGGCTGCACATGCGCCTCATGAAGGGCTTGCGTGGCACCGTGGCTGCATGGTGGGCACTGGCAGGCCTCGCTGTGACCACCTTCGCCTTTTTGGGGGTGAACATGTTTTTGAGCGGACTGCACAGCTACGGCACTTTGTAGGGACGGGCTGAATCCTTGTAAGAAATGCCTGCGTACCCGTACTAACGAACACTTCAAGGACACACCATGCTGATCAAGACAGGCAACAACGGCTTCATCCACCCCAATTCGAGCGAAATCACACCTGTCCACGTTTACCAGGGGCGACGTGATGCCATGCGACTGCTGGCAACCGGCGTGGCCGGCGCAGCGATGGCCTCGTGGGCCTCGCGCGATGCCATGGGGCAGGAAGGTGCGGTTCAACGCCCAGGCAAGCACACGGTGCTGGCCCATGTGAAGTCCGGGGTGGCGGGTGCGGTCACCATGGAAAAAATCACCGACTACAAAGATGCCAGCACGTACAACAACTTTTACGAGTTTGGTACCGACAAGGCAGACCCCGGCCGCAACGCGCACACGCTCAAGACGACGCCGTGGACGGTAGAGATCGAAGGCATGGTCAAAAAGCCCGCCAAATACACGCTCGAAGATTTACTGAAACT
>JANPAZ010000112.1:0-18358 GCA_031430225.1 Rhodoferax sp.
TGCGCGGGGTTGGTGTCATTCAACAGCTACAACATCCAGAACCTTGCGCGTGCGATGGAGCCCGACCTGCCAGAGAACGAGCACAGCCTGTGGTACCAGTATTACTTTCACAGCGAGCGCGGCCGCAACGGCCTGGCCAAGGACCGGCGCGCCGTGTGCAAGCTCTTGTGGAAGCTGTGGTCCCCCACCTGGAACTTTGATGACGCCACATTCGAGCGCAGCGCCGCCGCCTTTGACAACCCCGACTTCGTGGACGTGGTGATCCAGTCGTACCGCCACCGTTTTGGCCTGGTGCCGGGTGACCCGGCTTATGCAGAGATTGAAAGTCGTCTGGCCGCGCAGCCCGCCATCACCGTGCGGACGATCACGTTTGATGGCGCGGATGACGGCGTGCGGCCAGTGGCACCGGCGTCTCAACATGCGCGCTTCTTTGCGGGCCCGCGCGATCACCGCGTGGTGCCCGGTGTGGGCCACAATATGCCGCAGGAGGTGCCGCAGGTGTTTGCAGACGCCGTATTGGAGCTACTGAAGGCACCATGAAGAACTGGTTTCATCGCGTCATATTGTCTCGTCGCTGGGCCACTTTCCTGGTCATGGGGCTGAGCTTCATGCTTTTTGGCGCCACTTCGGTCAACCTGTTTTTTGTGGCCAGCGCCAATATCAAGCTCATCATGGAGCATGGCCTGCAAGCCCTGGCCGACGGTGCTGCCGAGCAATTCCTGGAGTTGCTGGGCACGGTGTACCTCAGCATGGCCGCGTATGTGGTGTTCAAGACGTGTGAACACAGCCTGGTGCATTGGTGCAGCGCGGCGCAACTCTCGGACAAGAAAAAACGCTAAAGGCTACGCCGACGGCCTGGGTAGGAACAAAAGGTCGGTCCGGTTGATGGCGCCGTGACGCGAGTAACTCGCCTTGTCCGACAGTCCACGAATTATCAGTCGACCAAAACCGCCAGGGGGCCGGCGCTCCAACGGAACCACGGCAAGATCGCCCATTTCGTCAAGCCCCTGGAACGGATCAAAAGGTAAAAAATTGTCTTCGTATCGAATATGAAGAGCACGAGAGCTCTCCAGTACGGCGAGCCCGGTCTCGTGTGAGACGCCCTGGGCAATGCCCCCATGCACTACGCTGTTAGTAAACAACTCCTCAATGACCGTTGCTGCTCTTTTGACCAATCCTGGTTCAGTGTGGGTAGATAGGGTATCCAGCGTGTTCAGCATGTCTGCCAGACAGGTCATATCTGCAGGAAAGCGATATAGTGCTCCGAAAGGTAGGTTCAATTTATGAGCACTCCGAGAATTTGGAAGTCTATGAAACATCGCAACCGAGCCGTATCATGCATAGGAGTCATCCTCCTGCTTGGATCGTATGGAAGTCTGGTTATAGCCCAAGACGCAGGCATCGTGAAGCTTGCAAAAGGTAGTTCTTTCCTTTTGCGCAGCGGCGAACGGCAAGCTATTTCCATTGGCACAACGATTATGGCAAAAGATAGCGTTTTAACCGGCTCGGACGGCGCCGTGGGCATCATGCTGCGAGACAACACCATGTTGTCAGCTGGTCCCAATTCGGTGTTGCAAATGAATCGGTTTGCTTTTGACACCACAACCCACGCGGGCAACATTGATGTGACCGTCAAGCGCGGTACCGTTGCAGTTATATCAGGCAAGGTCGCTAAGGCAACGCCTGGAAACGTGAATTTTTCGACACCAACGATGACGCTGGGTGTGCGAGGCACTGAATTCATCATTGATGCCGGACAACGCCCTGATTGATATGGACTTCTTAGTTACCCCACTGATTTCTTTGTTGGCTTGGATCGTGGTCCAGACTGCGACCACGACCGATCGTGTGCTCCTTTTGCCCAACGCTACTGGTGGTGTTAGCGCGTTGGTGGTCAAGACTGGTAACGACGAAAAAACTCTCGCCCACGCTTTTAGTGGTGCGCGAATCAACGGGATGGGCCGCATTGAGGTCGACGAGGTCGCTTCGACCTCGTTATCCGAATCCTATGCTGCAGCCGTCAATGCCTTGCCGGCGAAGCCGGTTACTTTCACCGTGTATTTTCTTACTGGCTCCGACACCGAACTTACTACTGAATCGATCCCCGTACTGGAACAACTTAAATCAGCATTGGCCTCTCGCTCAGTACCCGAGGTCATGGTTATCGGGCATACAGACCGGGTTGGCAAACTAGAAGATAACGATGCCCTCTCCATACGCCGGGCTGCGAGCGTAAGGTCCATATTGTCACGTCTTGGGTTAGCAGGAGTCAGTTTTGAGATCGCCGGCCGGGGTGAACGCGAGCCATTGGTGACGACAGAAGACGAAGTGGCAGAGGAAAAAAACCGCCGTGTGGAGATCAATCTGAGGTGAGCCCGTTAGTCCCTGTCGGGTTCCATCGTAGCAACATCAAAGTCAAATCGTCGGAGGGCTCAGCACGTCCGACAAATGCAGCGATCTCAGCACGCACCTGATCAAGTGCCTGCTGCAAACTCTGACTGGATGGCAGTGTCGCCAAAGTTGAACAGAGTCTCTGACCGCCAAACAATTCTCCAGCCTCGTTCATGGCCTCTGTAACCCCATCAGTGATCAGGCATAGCGTATCCCCTGCGTTCAGCTGAATCGTCTGGGATTTGTAGGTGAACTCATCGAGAACGCACAAAGGAGGCCCACCAGCTTGCGCTGGGGTGTCAATCTTTTCGACAAGTCCGCCTACAGTAATTCGCCACGGCGAGTCATGACCCGCGTTGACCATTTCAAGAACTCCACTCTCGACATCAAGTACACCCAGCAACAGGGTGACAAACAGCATCCCGACATTTTCACGCGACAGGTCATGGTTTGCCGCGATAACAACCTCCGCGGGTCCACCAGGCAGTCTCATTGAAAAGCTTTTTGCCAACGCCTTTGTGACCGCCATGAAAACGCTCGCTGGTACGCCTTTGCCTGAAACATCGGCTACAACGAAACACAGTCTTCGATCATCGATCATGAAGAAGTCGTATAAGTCGCCTCCAACTTCTCGCGCGGGCTCGAGCAGAGTGGCAAACTCGAAGCGCCGTTCATCAGGAAAGGCCTGGGCCGCGTCCGGCAATGACCCCAACTGAATGCTTCTGGCGACCGCCAATTCACCCGCAACGCGCGCGGCTTCTTCCCTGAGTCGCTGCTGGGTGACGGCCAGGAGAATATTGTCCCGCTCAGTCTCCAGCATCGAACTTGAAACAAGACTGACCATAACAGCGGCATAACCTATCACCACCATAGACGCGTCAAACAACCATCCAAACCAGGCAAAGAGAACAAAGCCGGCAGCAAAAAGTGTGGCACACCCGCCCAAAAGTAGCCAGGCTGAGGCTTTCGGCAGTTTCTTGGACGAATGTTCGCTGGCAGGACTCCGGGACTGTGGTATCAACCACACCATCAATAAGCCCATCATCAAGAGAAGGCAAACTTCGGCGCCTTTCATCCACCACGGTCGCTGCAGAAACCGCCCCTCCAGGAACGTCTCTATCAACTGTGCCTGGATCTCAATGCCGGGCACGAGTTGGCCCAGCGGCGTATTCCGTTTGTCATTGAGCCCGGAGCCTGTCAGCCCGACCAAAACAAGCTTGTTGGTGAATGCGTCAGCGGACGCCCGCCCTTCAAACACTGCTGCAGCAGAAACCTGCCGGGAACTGTCCCTTTCGTTGCGCAGTGCAAAGTGCAGCCAGATTTCGCCAGTCGTCTGAGTTGGAATGGTCAAATCGGCAACCGTCAACTGCCGCAACCCATGAGAATCAGCGACTGCCTCGACAACCTCGTCGCCAGTGGCGATACGAATCATTTCAAGAGCCATTGAAGGCATGACCTGGCCATTTACCCCCATGATGAGTGGGATGCGGCGAATTATGGTTTGCCCTGCATCGACACTCAACATCGCCTGCCCCCGCGCCGCCGCTTGCAGCTCTGGCAAACTAGCCAACACCCATGGGTAATGAACGACATGCGACAGTACATCGCCACGAATTACCTTAACCGGTGTGGCCCGTAATCCTCTACTCGTCGTCGGGGTTTCCTGATGAAATCCTGCAGCGCCAAGTACGGTCGGCGCAGCTTGAAGCGATTGAATCAGACGGGACTCATGACTGGGCAAGCGAGTCAGCGCTTGCGCGAGCCTTTCATTGCCTGCCGGCAGGTTGGCTGCGATGCGGGCGGGATTGGTCTCGTCGACTTCAGGCATATAGAGGTCCAGACCGATAGCGAGAGGTTTATGCGCTGCCACCTTGTCGATCAAGAGGGCAAGTCGGTCCCGCGGCCACGGCCATTGACCGACCAATTTGAGACTGCTCTCGTCAATTTCGACAATCGTGACCGGCTGACTCTGGCGTTCCCGCAATACAACATGCTGGTAACTGTCAAACAGGGACTGACGGGCGGCTGCAAAGGGTGATCCTAGAATTTCGCGCACCAGTGCGGTCGTAGAGCCTTGCAAACCTTGTGGAAGCTCCATTTCGCTCACCACACTGGCTAGCGCCACGCCAAAAAGGAAAAAGACCGCCACAACCCGACCACGCCAGGCCAGAAAAGCCCATTGCAGCAGAGAGAGAAAGGAATTCAAATTAGCAACTCTAAGCCGTCCCAGGCGGACAAAACCTCAAGTGCGTGTTCGTCACGGGTAATTTCTTCAAATCGACGGGTCTCATTCAGTACAGCCTGAATTTGAGCATCGCTGTAACTCGGTTCATGGTGAAACATGACCAAGCGCTTGACCCGCGCAGCCTGACACAGCTCTACCCCCACGATGTTGCTGGAATGGCCCCAATCAGCCTTGACCGAAATGGCATCAGCCAATGAGTACATTGCGTCAAATACGACCACATCGGCTGAGGCAAAAAATTCCACAATTTCGTCGCGCTCATGTTCGTCGTCCAGACGATGCTCGGAATCAGTGGAATAAACCAGGCTGCGGTCCCCTTGTTCAAAGCGCCAGCCATAGGATGCACCGGCGTGGCGTTGTAGTCGAGCGGATACGCGCAGGCCAGCTATCTGATACACCGTGCCAGGTGACATCACATCGAATTCGATCGATGCCCCAAGTTGTTCAAATTCGACGGGAAAAGAAGGAGCGCCCTGTTGTCGCCGGATTGCATGTTCAACCTGAGGATGACAAGAATGAATGATGATTCGGTTTCCGGACAGAAATGCGGGGTTAAAGAATGGGAACCCCATGATGTGATCCCAGTGCAAATGAGACAGAAATACGTGATAAGTCTGAGGAACATCCGGCCCAAGACGCTCGAGTATCGATTGCCCCAACGGCCGCATGCCAGTGCCCATGTCAAGAATGACATGCTCGGGAGCATCTGTCACGATTTGCACACAGCTTGAATGGCCCCCATAGGTACCCGCAATTTCAAAGCCAAGACCATCAATGTATGAATCTACCGTGGCTCGCGTCACCGCCGGTTGATCCATGACCCCAAGCAATGCTTGTCGAATCTTTGCACGCAGATCTGTTGTTGTCATGGACACTGGAATGGAGCCCCGCGTGCCCCAAAACCGGACTTTCATGGCGTCAAAGTGGAGATTGCCACTTCCGTGCTTTCAAAAACATCCAGAACAAGATTGAAACGGCTGACCTGAAATATCTCGCTCACTATCGGCGAGAGCGATGCAACGGCAATCTTTCCCCGCTGCGCCTTAACCTGCTTGGCAGCCAACATCAAAACCCTTAACCCAACACTGCTGATGAAATCGACACCTGAAAAATCCAAAACCAGCGGGGTGTGAGAGGCACAACAATTCTGCAGGAATGGGGCAAGGCCAGCCTCAAAGGCACTGGCACGTGAATGGTCTATGCGCCCGTTGGCCGCCAGAACCTGCACGCCACTGTCCATTCGAGATATGAGTTCCAAGAATGCCTCACAAGCATGAAAACTACACTTGCAGTATATAGATGCAAGCCCCGAACGGAACTTCAACTCCAACTTTTTGATTGGCTCCGGACGCCTACCTACTCGCCCAAATAAGCCGCCCGAACCTTCGGATCACTCAGCATCACCTTGGCGTCCCCGCTCATTGTGATCAGCCCGGATTCCATCACATAGCCCCGGTCTGCAATGCCCAGCGCACGGCTGGCGTTTTGCTCCACCAACAGGATGGTGACGCCCTGTGCTGCCACGTCGCGAATCACTTCAAAAATCTTGTCCACCATGATGGGTGACAGGCCCATGGAAGGCTCATCGAGCAAAAGCACTTTGGGCCGGCTCATCAGCGCACGGCCCATGGCCAGCATCTGCTGCTCCCCTCCTGACATGGTGCCGGCCAATTGGTCCTTGCGCTCGCGCAGGCGCGGGAAGATGGTGAACATTTTCTCGATGTCCGTCGCAATCTCGGCCTTGTCATTGCGGATGTACGCGCCCATCTGCAGGTTCTCGATGATGGTCATGCGCGTGAACACACCTCGGCCCTCCGGCACCATGGCCAGGCCTTCGTTGACCATGTCCCATGCGCCTTTGCCGCGAATGCTTCTGCCCAGATACTCGATGTCGCCCGCGTTGATGGGCAAGGTGCCAGTGATGGCTTTCATGGTGGTGGTCTTGCCAGCACCGTTGGAGCCGATGAGCGAGACAAGTTCGCCTTCGTTCACTTCAAAGTCAACGCCCTTCACAGCCTGAATGCCGCCATAGGCGACCTTGAGGCCAGTCACTTTCAGCAAGGTTTTCTTTGTTGTCATTGTTTTGCTCCTTGCCTAATGGCCACCGGTGCCCAGATAGGCCTCGATCACTTTTTCATTTTTTTGCACATCAGCGGGTGTTCCTTCGGCAATCTGCTTGCCGTAATCCAGCACAGTCACGCGGTCGCACAGACCCATGACCAGCTTCACGTCATGCTCGATGAGCAAAATGGTGCGGTTGTCTTTGCGGATCTGGTCGATCAACTCGCGCAACATCACTTTTTCTGTCGCGTTCATCCCCGCCGCGGGCTCGTCCAGCGCGATGAGCTGCGGGTCAGTAGCCAAGGCACGGGCAATTTCCAGGCGGCGTTGGTCGCCGTAGCTCAAGGTGCGCGCCTTGTAATCGGCGAATTTGCCAATGCCAACGTAATCCAGCAGTTCTTGTGCACGCTTGGCAATGGCGGCCTCTTCAGCCTTGAAGCCTGGTGTTCTAAAAATGGCACCCAGCAGGCCCGAGTTCGTGCGGATGTGGCGGCCTACCATCACATTCTCGAGCGCCGTCATCTCGGCAAACAGGCGAATGTTCTGAAACGTGCGCGCAATGCCCGCCTTGGCCACCAAATGCACCGCTGTGGGCTGGTAGGGCTTGCCCGCCAACTCGAAGCTGCCACTGTCTGGCGTGTACAAGCCGGTAAGCACATTGAAAAAAGTGGTTTTACCCGCGCCATTGGGGCCGATCAGCCCATAGACCTGGCCGCGCTTGATGTTGATGCCCACGTCGCTCAAGGCCTGCAAGCCGCCAAAGCGCTTGGAAACGCCTTTAACGTTCAGAACGACATCGGTGTTGGTGTCTGCCATGTCGCTCCCCTTACTTTACGTTTTGCAATGATTTGCCGTGGTCTGGCGAAGGCCACAGACCCCTGGGACGCAACAACATGATGCTGATCATCGCCACGGCAATCAAAAACTGGCGCAGGATGGCCGAATCAAGGCGGCCATCGGTCATGGCCTGCAACGGCCCGGCCACATAGCGCAGCACTTCTGGCAAGGCAGACAAGAGCACCGCACCCAGAATCACCCCTGGCAAATGCCCGATGCCGCCCAGCACGACCATGGCCACAATCATGACCGACTCCATCAGGCTGAAGGACTCGGGGGAGATAAATCCCTGGAAAGCCGCAAACATGGCACCCGACACGCCGCCAAAAGTGGCCCCCATGCCAAAGGCAAGCAGTTTCAGGTTGCGGGTATTGATGCCCATGGCCTTGGCGGCAATTTCATCTTCACGGATGGCCATCCTGGCGCGGCCTACCCGGGACAACTCAAGCCGGTGGCAAATCACCACGCTGAAAACGACCAACACCAAAAAGAGGTAGTAATAGAGCGTGACGGAGTTGAGGTCATAGCCACCTATGCTGAGCTTCTTCCCGAGGTTTAGTCCGAAGAAACTGATGGAGTCGATCTGGTTGATACCTTTGGGGCCATTGGTAATGTTGACCGGGTGATCCAGGTTATTCAGGAACACGCGGATGATCTCGCCAAAACCCAGCGTCACGATGGCCAGATAGTCCCCTCGCAATCGCAAGGTGGGCGCCCCAAGTAGCACACCGAAAAATCCCGCTATGGCTGCCGCTGCGGGTATCACAATCCATAACGAGGTATGCATGCCGGCGGGAAACATCGCCGCAAACAGGGGAAAGGTATCCGTCAAGTGCGGCGATGCCAGCAAACCAAACATATAGGCGCCAATGGCAAAGAAAGCCACGTAGCCCAGGTCCAGTAGCCCGGCGTAGCCCACCACGATATTCAGGCCCAGTGACAACAGCACATACAGCAATGCCATGTCGGCAATGCGCACCCAGGCATTGCCAAAGCCTTGCAGTATCAATGGCAACACCAACAGCCCCAAAGCGGAGATCAGAATGGCGACGAGTCTTTTGTTCGAGTTCATGGTCTAGCTCCTTAGGCTCTGTCTGCCACACGTTCACCCAACAAGCCCGAGGGCCGCAAGGTCAACACAATGATCAACACAATGAACGCAAAAATGTCCGAGTAGTGGCTACCCAGAACCCCGCCCGTGAGCGTGCCGATATAGCCCGCCCCGATCGACTCAATGAGCCCCAGCAGGATGCCCCCAACCACCGCACCGGCCAGGTTGCCAATTCCGCCAAACACCGCCGCCGTGAAAGCCTTGAGACCAGGAAGGAATCCCATGGTGTGGTTGACCGTCCCGTAGTTAGCCGCCCACATCACGCCGGCGATGGCCGCCAGAATCGCACCGATCAGGAAGGTGGCGGAAATCACGACATCAGGCTTGACCCCCATCAGCGAGGCAACGCGCGGGTTCTCGGCGGTGGCGCGCATGGCGCGGCCCAGTTTGGTGGCGTTAACCACCCACATCAGCACGGCGAGAGAGACCGCCGTCATGCCAAGAATCAGGATTTGTGTGGTGGTGATGACTGCTCCGCCGACGTTAAAAGGTACAGCCGGCAACAAGTTGGGGTAGGGTTTGAAGTTGGGCTTCCAGATGATCATGGCCAGCGTCTGCAGCAAGATGGACATGCCAATGGCCGTGATCAGCGGAGCCAGCTTGGGGCTGTTGCGCAGTGGCCTGTAGGCGACCTTTTCAATGACGAAATTGAGGGCTGCTGCGACGATGCAGGCAATGACCAGCGCAATCAGCAAGATCACATACCCAGGCGTGCCGGGCATGGATTCTTTCATCAGCCCGATGATGCTCCAGCTGGTGAGTGCGCCCACCATCAGCACCTCGCCATGGGCAAAGTTGATCAAGTTGATGATGCCGTACACCATGGTGTAGCCCAAGGCCACAAGGGCGTACATGCTGCCCAACACCAGACCATTGATGATCTGTTGTATGAAGGTATCCATAAAAACTTCTCCGATATTTGGTCAACGCCATCGACGTGCCGCCTGAAGCCGGACACAACTTTTTGGGTTGACCGACTTCACTAGCAAAAAACCCGCCAATGCTTTGACGTTGGCGGGTTCGTGCGGGGATTGTAGCCACGGCGCGCGGCAGTTTTGGGCATGAAATGGGCTTGGGCAGCCGGGGTTTACCCGGTTCCTTGCCCGATTTTTTTACCCGGCCTGGTTGCGTTTTTTCAGCTCGCGCAGTTTTTCGGCAATGCGGATCTCCAGGCCGCGCTCCACGGGCCGGTAGAACCCCGGCTCGGCCATGCCATCGGGCAGGTACCGCTCACCTGCTGCAAAACCGCCCACTTCGTCATGGGCATATCGGTAGTTCTTGCCATAGTCCAGTTCCTTCATGAGCTTCGTCGGCGCATTGCGTAAATGCATGGGAACGGGGCGCGTACCATCTGTCTTGATGAAGGCCTTGGCCTCATTGAAGGCTTTGTAGACCGCATTTGACTTCGGTGCCATGGCCAGGTAGATCACGCATTCGGCCAGCGCCAGTTCGCCTTCAGGCGTTCCAAGGCGCTCGTAGACTTCGGCCGCGTCCAGCGCCAGGCGCAGCGCGCGAGGGTCGGCCAGGCCAATGTCTTCACTGGCCATGCGCACCAGCCGACGCGCCATGTATTTGGGGTCGGCGCCGCCATCGAGCATGCGCATGAACCAGTACAACGAGGCATCGGGGTCGGACCCACGCACAGACTTATGCAGCGCACTGATGGTGTCGTAAAACTGCTCGCCACCCTTGTCGTAGCGGCGCATGCGCTCACCCAGCACCTTGAGCAGCCAGACATCGGTGATTTCGGTGTGTTTCTCCTGGGTGGCCGCGACGGCCAGCGTCTCCAACGTATTGAGCAGGCGTCGGGCGTCGCCATCAGAGTAGGCAATCAACCTGTCAACTGCTATCTTTTCAATAGCTGGTAGCGCTTGTATTGCGAGGGCCCGGGCCACTATTTTCTCTAAATCTACACCTGACAACGGTTGCAGCACATAAACAGCAGCACGCGACAGTAGCGCCGAGTTCACCTCAAACGACGGGTTCTCGGTGGTCGCGCCAATGAAAGTAAACAGCCCGCTTTCAACATGCGGCAAAAAAGCATCTTGCTGGCTTTTGTTAAAGCGGTGCACTTCGTCTACAAACACCAGCGTGCGCCGCCGCTCCAGCCCGTCACGCGCCACCTGCGCCTGCTCCACGGCTTCGCGGATGTCCTTTACGCCACCCAGCACGGCGCTGATGGTGATGAACTGCGCATCAAAGGCATCGGCCATCAGCCGCGCAATGGTGGTCTTGCCGGTGCCCGGTGGCCCCCACAGAATACAGCTATGCGGCTGCCCCGACTCAAACGCCAACCGCAACGCCATGCCGTCACCCAGCAGATGCTGCTGACCGATGACGTCGGCCAGCGTTTTGGGGCGCAGTCGTTCAGCCAGAGGTTGGTGATTTGGGTAAGCGTCAGTCATTGGCCAACATTGTGGCTTACTGCCAGATGCCTCTTCTACCTGACAGAAACTGACTCTGGCAAGTCCAAAAGGATTTCGTGGGCGAACGGGGTGCTCGGTCGCGCCACGCTGATTTGTTGATGGCTACTGCCGCACCACGTCAGCCCCCACAGGCGGCTTGAACTGGAACGCGGCTGCGTCCAATGCGGCGTTGGCCTGGAATGCAGTGAAACTCATGCGTGAGGTCTGTCCAAAGCTGTCGAGAATTTCAAGCGTCGCCAGGGCATCTGAGCGAAAACCAATGCGCACGGATTGCACTTGGCCATCTTTGGTTTTGGGCGTGGCAGTCACCCATTCCTGACCATCCTTGTCAGGTGCGTTCGTCAGCGTGAAGTCGGCCTGCAACGCCCGTAGATCTGCGGCAGACGCGATCAGCGCTGCCGGTGTGGCACCCAATACCTGAGATTGCTTTCGCGCCGTGACCTGATTCAGATCCACGTCATACAACCAGAGCGTCTGGCCGTCGGCCACGATACTTTGCTCGAACGGCTTTTTGTAAATGAATTTGAACCGGCTGGGCCGGGCGAATTCAAAGGTGCCGGTGGATGTCTTGGCACGTGCAGCTTGACCATCCCGCCCCGGCGCAGTGACGACCTGGGTGAAGTCGGCGCGGCCGGTTTTGACCAATTTGACAAAACTCTCAAGGCTTTCTAGGCCACTAGCCCACGTATTCATTGAATAGTATGCTATTAAAATCAAAGCAATTGCTTTTTTCATGCTCAACTTTCAGACCTTGCAGGGACGAGGATTTCGCGCTGACCGCTGGTGCTCATGGCACTCACCATGCCCGCCTTTTCCATGTCTTCAACCAGACGGGCTGCGCGGTTGTAGCCAATCTTCAAATGCCTTTGCACCAGCGAGATACTGGCCTTGCGGTTCTTGAGAACCACTTCCACCGCCTGGTCATACATGGGATCTTTCTCGCCGCCACCACCGCTTGAACCGTCCGCAGACAAATCATCTTCGCCATCAACCGTGCCGCCCTCCAGCACGCCATCAATGTAGTTGGGCTCGCCCTGGCTTTTGAGGTATTTGACGACGCGGTGTACTTCCTCGTCACTCACAAACGCGCCATGAACACGAATAGGCAGGCCAGTGCCACTGGGCATATAGAGCATGTCACCCATGCCCAGGAGGGCTTCAGCCCCCATCTGGTCGAGGATGGTACGGCTGTCGATCTTGCTGCTGACCTGAAACGCGATGCGCGTGGGAATGTTGGCCTTGATCAGGCCGGTGATCACGTCCACGCTAGGGCGTTGTGTGGCCAGAATCAGGTGAATACCGGCAGCGCGGGCCTTCTGGGCGAGTCGCGCAATCAGCTCTTCAATCTTCTTGCCCACCACCATCATCAGGTCGGCGAGTTCGTCGATGACCACCACAATGTGTGGCAGGCGGTCCAGTGGCTCGGGCGCTTCGGGGGTCAGGCTGAACGGGTTGTAGACAAACTCGCCACGCGCCTTGGCCTCATCAATCTTGACGTTGTACCCCGCCAGATTGCGCACCCCCATTTTGCTGAGCAGCTTGTAGCGGCGCTCCATTTCGGCCACGCACCAGGTCAGACCGTGTGCGGCCTGCCGCATGTCAGTCACCACCGGGGCAAGCAGATGGGGAATTCCCTCATACACCGACATCTCCAGCATTTTGGGGTCGATCATCAGCAAGCGCACATCGCGTGCCTCAGCCTTGTAGAGCAGGCTCAAAATCATGGCGTTGATACCCACAGACTTACCCGACCCGGTAGTGCCCGCCACCAGCACGTGCGGCATCCTGGCCAGATCAGCCACGACGGGGTTGCCGATGATGTCTTTGCCCAAGCCCATGGTCAGCAAAGACTTGCCTTCGTTGTAGACCTGCGAGCCCAGAATTTCAGACAGCTTGATGGACTGCCGCTTTGCATTGGGCAACTCCAGAGCCATGTAATTTTTGCCGGGAATAGTTTCAACCACGCGGATAGACACCAGGCTCAGAGACCGGGCCAGATCCTTGGCAAGGCCCACAATCTGTGAGCCCTTGACGCCGGTTGCGGGTTCAATCTCATACCGTGTGATCACCGGCCCCGGCGAGGCCAACACCACACGCACCTCCACGCCAAAGTCCTTGAGTTTTTTCTCGATCATGCGGCTGGTCATCTCCAGCGTCTCCGGGGCCACGGTCTCCTGGCGCAGCTGCGCGCCATCCAGCAAATCAACCTGCGGCAGTTTGCTGTCGGGCAACTCTGTGAACAACGGTTTCTGACGCTCTTTGGCAACCCGCTCGCTCTTGGGTAAATCGACGAGAACAGGCTCGATCATCACGGGGATTGGATGGTGTACGGCGATCTCTTCGCGCTCTTCAATCACCACTTCTTCGCGTTCGCGAGCAGCCTGCTGTCCCAGCGCCAGGTCCTGCGCGATTTCGCGTTTTTCGCGGCGAGACTCGACTTGTGAATACAGCCAGCCGCCAATGCGTTCGGCGACATGCGTCCATGAAAACCTGAAAACCAGCGCAGCACCCATCACACCCAGCGCAATCGCCACCAGGCCCGAGCCCAGAAAGCCCAGCCACTTGACACTGGCAGGCCCGACCAGATAGCCCAACACGCCACCCGCATGACCACCGGGCAACAAGCCCTCAAACCGGTACAGCCGCGACGACTCCAGCGCCGTGCTAGCGCACAGCAGCACTGCCAGCCCCACCCAGAACGACGCACGGCTGGATGTCAGCCGAGCGGCCCACCGGGCAAATTTACCGGCGTCATGGGCAGCCTCACGAACGGAGTCACGGGCTCGGGGTTCTTGCCCCCGCATCCATCGGGCAAGCGCTGAAAGCCAGGTGCGCAGACCGGCCGCAAAACACCACCAGACCGAGAAACCCAGCAGAAAATAGCTGACATCTGCAAGCCACGCGCCCAGACGCCCGATGCGGTTGGTAACCGCGGCGCCCGTGCCCGAGTTCGACCAGGCTGCGTCTTGCGCCGAATAGCTCGTCAACGCAAGCAACCACAAGATCAACAGCACAAAGCCGACCACCAGGCCGAGCTCGCTGGCAAAACGCGACCAGCCGGAGCGGGCAGGCATGTCCTGGGAACGGGAAGAATTCAGGGTATTGAGCGAGTAAGTCATACGTCAAACGGATTGCCGCAAGCTTAACGCCTTGCAGGTGATCATTTCAGCCTGCACCCGATTGATTTCAGCGCGGTACTTTACGGCGTTCCCTGACCCAAATGGCACCATCGGGACGAGTTTCAATGAAGCCCTGCTCTTCAAAGTCTTTCATGACCCGGCTGACCATTTCACGAGAAGCGCCCACCATTTTGGCGATGTCCTGGCGCGATATCTTGTCGCGAATGACCCGGATGTTCTCCACACTGGGGACGCCGCTCTCAAGCAGCACATTGGCAACACGGCCATAAACCCCCATCAGAGCCAAGGACTCTATCTTGCGATCGGCGCTGCGCAACCGGCTGACCAGTCCGCGCATGACAGCCGACATGGTTGACGTGTTCTCAAGCAGGCAGCGGGTAAAGTCTTCGCCCCCCAGCACAAGCGCGTCTGTCTGGACCTCGGCTTCCACGCTGGCCGAGTGCGGCTCCCGGTCAATCAGACTCATTTCACCGATGTAGTCGCCCGGCTGCAGAGTCGCCAGGATGACCTCTCGGGCGCGGTTGTCGGTCACGAGCACTCGGGCTCGCCCCGCCAGAATGATATAGAGGGCATCGCATTTTTTGCCCTGTTCCACAATGAGTTCGCCACGCTTGAACCGCTGCTTGCCCACGGCTTGCGCCAACGATTCAGCCTGCGCAGGCGTGAGCATGGCAAACAGTGGCACCCGACGGATCAGATCCAGATTGGTCAACATCGACATCCGATAATCCTTTGCAGAAGATGATCTTGTGTGATCGTTTTTATAATCGCCTTGTCCCCGAATTTTGCACCTTCAATGCCCTGACCGGTGAAAGCTTGTAGGTGCCTGATTCGTCCCGAACTGTACACGGCCTTGTTACAGCCTGTTTCCTTATTTCCGTGTTTTCACAAAGGTATTGATGATGTCCACCACAAGGCACGCCAAAGTGCTCATTCTCGGCTCCGGCCCTGCGGGCTACACCGCCGCCGTCTATGCCGCGCGCGCCAACTTGAACCCCGTCCTCATCACAGGTATCGCCCAGGGCGGGCAATTGATGACCACAACCGACGTGGACAACTGGCCCGCTGACGTCGATGGCGTGCAGGGGCCGGAATTGATGCAGCGCTTTGAGGCGCATGCCAAACGCTTCAACACCGAGATCATCTTTGATCACATCAATGCCGTCGATTTGAGCAAACGCCCCTTCACACTCAAGGGAGACAGCGGCGAATACACCTGCGACGCGCTTATCCTTGCCACCGGCGCGTCTGCCAAATACCTGGGATTGCCGTCCGAGACGGCGTTCATGGGGCGCGGCGTGTCCGGCTGTGCTACTTGCGACGGATTTTTTTACCGCAACGAGACCTGCTGCGTGGTGGGCGGTGGCAATACAGCCGTCGAAGAAGCCCTGTACTTGTCCAACATCGCCAGCAAGGTGTATCTGGTTCACCGGCGCGACAAGTTCAAGGCCGAAGCCATCCTGATCGACAAGCTGATGGATAAAGTGGCGGCTGGCAAGATTGAACTGAAAACCTTCAAAACGCTGGATGAAGTGCTGGGGGATGCTAGTGGCGTCACAGGCATAAGGCTAAAGAGCACGACCGACGGATCCACGGAAGACATCACGCTCAAAGGCTGCTTCATTGCCATTGGCCACGCCCCCAATACAGATATCTTTCAGGGACAGCTGGAGATGGCGGGTGGCTACATCGTGACCCAATCCGGGCTGAAGGGCTTTGCCACCATGACCAGCGTGCCTGGGGTTTTTGCAGCGGGCGACGTGCAGGACCATATCTACCGCCAGGCCATCACCAGCGCCGGGACGGGTTGCATGGCGGCGTTGGACGCGCAACGGTTTTTGGAGCAATAGGCAAGTACACTCTTGGCCAAATTTGCTATACTTATAGGCTTTGCTGAACTCTCGGGTTCATCATGGGTTACCGCCACCCTACCCTTTGAGGAAATATGGCGAGGTGAGGCCCCCGCTCTTGGCGGTGGTCGTTTAAAAGTATCGGAGTGTCCTCATGGCACGCGTATGTGAAGTCACGGGTAAAGGCCCGATGGTCGGGAACAATGTTTCCCACGCCAACAACAAAACCAAACGCCGGTTCCTCCCGAACCTGCAATACCGCCGCTTCTGGGTCGAAACCGAGAACCGCTGGATCCGCCTGCGTATTAGCAACGCCGGTCTGCGTTTGATCGACAAAAACGGTATTGACGTTGTGCTCGCAGACCTGCGCGCACGTGGTCAAGCCTAAACCCTCAATATTGGAGCACCATCATGGCAACCAAAGGCGGACGCGAAAAAATCAAGCTGGAATCCACTGCAGGTACCGGCCACTTTTACACGACGAGCAAGAACAAGAAAACCATGCCCGAGAAAATGCTGATCATGAAATTTGATCCAAAAGCTCGCAAGCACGTGGAATACAAAGAAATGAAACTGAAGTAATTCGGTTGTCTTCCTGGAGAAAAGCCCGCTTTTGAGTGGGCTTTTTTTCGCCTGAAAATTTCCAGGTATTGCGCGAGAATCTCGGCGCGCGCGGGCCATAAAAAAGCCCGCATTCAGCGGGCTTTTTTGCAGACAAGAAATCAGGAAGGTATCAGGCCCTTGCCGCACGCAGCCGGAACGAAAACTCCTGCAAGGCAGCAATGCCACTGGCTTCTGCACGATGACACCAGCCTTGCAACTCAGAGGCCAGGTGCTCGCGGGAATGGGAAGTGTTCAACCAGAGTTGTCGAAGCTCTTCGCGCATCGTCACCATTTTGTCGAGCACAGGAGACGCAGCACGGGCCTGCGCAAGTTGCGGCACTGCAGAGGCGGGCACTTTATCGGTGTCGCGATGCAGCCAGCGCCTGGCCGACTTGATCACGGCCGCATCGGCACGGCGAAGTTTCATGGCATCAATTTCGCTGTTAAACGCCCGGCGCATGTCCTTGGCGTAACTGGCCATGATTTCATAGCGGTTGGCAATGAGCGCTTCGAGAGTCTTCTCGTCAGCCACCGGACGAATGTCGCCGTAAGCCGCCTTGGGTGGCGTCTTCTTGACTTTGGCCAGACCAACCGCCTGCATGATGGTGATGTACATCCAGCCAATGTCAAATTCATAGGGTTTGACCGATAACTTCGCCGACGTGGGGTAAGTGTGATGGTTGTTGTGCAACTCTTCACCCGCAATCAGGATGCCCCAGGGTGAAATATTGGTGCTGGCGTCGGGTGCTTCAAAATTGCGATAACCCCAGAAGTGCGCCGCACCGTTAATGATGCCAGCGGCCGTAATGGGCGTCCACGCCATCTGCAAGGCCCAGACGGCCATGCCTACTGCGCCAAACAGATACAAATCAATGATCATCATCAAGCCGACACCCTGCCAGGAGAAGCGTGTGTACACATTGCGTTCGATCCAGTCGTCCGGCGTGCCATGGCCATAGCGAGCCATGGTCTCAGCATTCTTTGATTCAACGCGATACAGCTCTGCGCCCTGGAACAGCACCTTCTTGATGCCGTAAACATGCGGGCTGTGAGGATCTTCTGCCTGCTCGCACTTGGCATGGTGCTTACGATGAATGGAAGCCCACTCTTTCGTCACCTGCCCGGTGGTGAGCCACAGCCAGAACCGGAAAAAATGCGAGGCAATGGGGTGCAGGTCGAGTGCCCGGTGCGCCTGGTGGCGATGCAGGAACACGGTGACGCTGATCATGGTGATGTGGGTTAACGCCAGCGCAAACAAAATAATTTGCCACCAGGCAAGATTCCACGTTCCATGGGCGAGCCATTCAATGGCCGCGTTCAGCACAGTCCAGTCAGGTAACAACATGTAGGGGGTGTCTCTCAACGAGGTTTAATAATAATGAGTGTTAAGACACCCAAGCATTCCAATTTTAAAGCTTTTGGGCTCGCGTGGCTACTGAAAGTCAGAAAATTAGCTAAATGATCCTAAAAACCGTCAACTTTGACGATTGTTCTAGTTTTTTTGCCAAACTGCGGCAAAAAACCCGTCGGTTGCATGCCGATGTGGCCATAGGCGCAAGTATTTCTGGCCACTTTCACCACCATGGCACAGGCTTGGCCCGCCTTCTACCTTTAGATGGGACAGCACATCCGAGACTTCAAGTGGGGTGAAGTCAGTATTATTTTCAGAAAAAGTCTGGGCAATGGCTTCGTTT
>JANPAZ010000113.1:0-10374 GCA_031430225.1 Rhodoferax sp.
GCACCGGCGCGCGAGTTGTATCAGGCTTTGTGCAGCGGCTGGCGGCGTCATCTGGTCAACGCTGCCCAGCACAAAGAGCACCGGGCATTGCACTTCGGCCATGGCAGCCTCGCCCCCAGCGTAACTGTCGCAGGCCTTGAAGCCAATATGAAACACATTGGCTCGCGGGTTGCTGGCCAGCACGCGGCGGTTGAGTGCCTTGCTGCTGCCGTCCACCCAGGTTCCTGGGCCTAGGGCCGAGGGCGGCGGCGCCATAGTGGAGCGCGAGAACATGTTGATCATCTGAATCGCTTTTTCGGGTTCGTTCAGCGACGCCGCCAGCAGCACAGAAGATACCTTCATCGGGTAAGCAATACCCACCAGCACCAGCTGGCTCACGCGCTGCGGCGCGCGCGCCGCTGCTTCCATCGCAATGAGTGAGCCAAAGCTGTGGCCGACCAGCGCCGCCCGATCGACACCCGCGACATCCAGCAGGGCGACGATGAACCCGGCAGCGTCTTCCACACTAGCGGGGGGTGGGCCGTCGCTGCGAGCGTGGCCGGGCAAGTCGACCGCCAGCACGTTCCATCCATGGTTGGCGTAATAGCGGCTTTGCAAAATCCAGACGCTGTGGTCATGCAGCACACCGTGGATGAACACGACAGTGGGCCTTGCGGGGTCAAATGTCTTGCCGCCGGTGTAGCAATAGGCTTTGAAGCCGTTGACAGTGAACATCATGGCTGGGTTCTCGCTTTGGGGGGTGAGTTTTGGCGATCGGAGTTGGCGTGAGCGTCTGCCGCAGCAGGCATATCGGAGGCAAGGCGTTTGCCCATGCTCACGACTTCATCCTGTGCATAGCCCAGGTGCAAGTAGAAGGCAATCACACCGGCATTGCTGCTGCGGATTTGCAGATTGAGTTTGGGGCACCCGACTGCCTTCAGCAGGGCCTCACCTTGCGCCATCAGAGCCCGTGCCAGGCCATTGCCCTGGTGCGCGGGCAACACCGCCAGGTAGTTGACCCAGCCACGGTGGCCTTCATAACCAAACATGGCGCTGGCCACCACGGAGCCGTCCAGTTCGGCCACCAAAAACAGCGCCGGCTGGTGCGCGAGCTTGCGTGCAATGTCCTTGTGCGGGTCGTTCCAGGGGCGCGTCAGATCGCAAGCCTGCCACAGCGCGATCACGGTCGGCTCATCAGCAGGCCGGTAGGGGCGAATCAGGGCTGCATTTGTCATTTCAGCTTGTCGGCAGCTTTGAGCGCCCGTTTCAGGTCGTCGATCAAATCATCGGCGTCTTCCAGGCCAATACTCAGGCGAATGGTGCCCTGCGTGATACCGCCGGCCGCCAGCGCTTCATCACTCATGCGGAAATGCGTCGTGCTGGCCGGGTGTATCACCAGGCTGCGGCAGTCGCCGACATTGGCCAGGTGGCTGAACACCTTGAGGGTTTCGACAAATTTCTTGCCCTGTTCGCGGTTGCCCTTGATGTCAAAACTAAAGACCGACCCCGCGCCGCGCGGCAACAGCTTTTGCGCCAGCGCATGGCTGGGGTGGCTGGACAGCAGCGGGTGGCCTACGCGCGCCACAAAGGGCTGGGCGGCTAAAAATTCAACCACTTGTTGCGTGTTGCGCATGTGCCGCTCCATTCGAAGTGACAGGGTTTCTATGCCCTGCAAGATCAGCCAGGCCGAATGCGGGCTCATGCAAGCTCCAAAGTCGCGCAGGCCTTCACGACGTGCGCGCAGCAAAAAGGCGCCGACGGTTGATTCCTCCGTAAAGACCATGTTGTGAAAACCGTCATAGGGTGCAGCCAGCTCGGCAAATTTGCCTGTAGCCTCATGGGCCGCTGCCCAGTCAAAGCTGCCGCCATCCACCACGACGCCACCAATCACCGTGCCATGCCCACTCAAAAACTTGGTGGCCGAGTGATAAACCAGATCGGCACCGTGTTCAAACGGTTTCATTAACCAGGGGGAGGTGAGTGTCGAATCAACCAGCAACGGCACACCCGCCTCGTGTGCCAAGGCGCTGATGGTGGGAATATCCAGCACGTCCAGTCCGGGGTTGCCCACGGTTTCGCCAAAAAAAAGTTTGGTGTTGGGCCGCACAGCGGCACGCCAGCCATCAATGTCGCCCGGCTTCACAAACGTGGTGTCAATACCAAAGCGGCGCATCGTGTAGTGCAGCAAGTTTTGCGAGCCGCCATACAGCGCAGTAGAGGCCACAATGTGCGAACCCGCGCCCATCAGTGTGGCCACGCTCAGGTGCAAGGCTGCCTGACCGCTGGCGGTGGTGATGGCCCCAATGCCACCTTCAAGTGCCGACACGCGCTGCTCCAGCACCGCATTGGTCGGGTTGCTGATGCGGCTATAGACATGGCCGGCGCGCTCCAGGTTGAACAGCGACTGTGCGTGATCACTGGACTCGAACACAAAGGATGTGGTGAGGTGAATCGGCACCGCGCGCGCGCCAGTCGCGGGGTCGGGCGCAGCACCTGCATGCAGCGCAAGCGTGTCAAAACCGGGGTCTGAGTAACCGGGCATATCGGGTCTCCTGCAATCGGGTGTCCGGGGTGGCTGCGATTCGCACTGTCGCCAGCATCACGCACTTGACCCGGATGTCACTAAAGGGTTGAATCGTCTTATTGTGGGCTATATTTCAAGCATTAACGGGCCAGGAGAACATCATGAAAGTCAGCGACATTTTGCGAGTCAAGGGCGGTACGCTCTACACGGCAACCCCCGAAGACCAGTTGTCTGACGCCATGACGGTGATGGATAACTACGACATTGGCTCCCTGGTGGTCATGTCGCATGGCAAAGTGGTGGGCATGTTGACCTTTCGCGAGGTCATCAAGACGATCGTCAAAAATGGCGGCAATGTAGGCACCACCACGGTCTGGAAGGCCATGGACGACGGCCCTCTTACCTGCACGCCCGAGACCGAGCTGGACGAAGTGCGCCGCATGATGCTGGAGCGGCATGCCCGGTACATGCCCGTTATTGAGCGACAAATGCTGATGGGCGTGATCAGCTTTTATGACGTGGCCAAGGCCGTGGTGGACAGCCAGAATTTTGAGAACAAGATGCTCAAAGCCTACATCCGCGACTGGCCCGGTGGGGAAGAGGGCGAGCAGGGTTAGGCGTTCAGGCCGATCAGGCTGGTTTTAGAGTCGCGCGGCCAGCGCCTTTGCATTGGGGGCTGAAAGTGCCTCAAAGCGCGCTTCGATGATCGGGGTGACAGTCTGATACACCAAGCGAAGAATAGCGATTTCTGCGCGGCTCGGGTTGAGTGCAGCAGAGTCCCCAGCGCTGTCCATGTAGCGTTTGACAACCAGCCGCGTCAAATTGGTCGCTTCCTGGCCGATCCAGTCCAGAAAATCAGGTGGGACATCGAACATGTGCTGCTTGATCAGGTGGCCGGTCAGGTCGTCCAGCGCCTGAATGGCAAAAACCTCCACATGGTGCGCCGGGTCTTTGATATGAATGGCTTGGCTTCCTGCCATAAAAAGTCGCCTGTGCATTGATCGCTCCGGTGGGTAACCGGGTCCCTTAAATTGGAATTGATGAACCAGATCAAACTTTAAGGGCTACTGCGAGGGCGGACAACCAAAACAGTGGGCAAATTGCCCGGTTGCACGCGGGCAAATGTAAAGGATTGGTACAGTCTTCGCACATGAAGCGCGCCCAGCCCTTGGTCATGATCACAATCTGGAACTCCGCCTCATGGCGGTGCCATGATGAGCTCCTGTTTACGTGAGAAAGGCAAACAAAGACGTTGATGCAGTGCAGCATCAAGCAGGAACCGTTCCAGACGACAGCGCGAGTCGGCGCCCGCTCGTAGAACCGGGCACTGCAGCACCACGCCGTCTGGGATAATCCGCAGCATGAGCGGCAACACTTTTGGAAACTTATTCGCAGTCACCAACTTTGGTGAATCCCACGGCCCGGCTATTGGCTGTGTCATTGACGGCTGCCCCCCCGGCATGGCTTTGAGTGAAGCCGATATTCAGCATGATCTGGATCGTCGCCGCCCCGGCACCAGTCGCCACGTGACGCAACGCAACGAGCCTGACGCGGTCGAGATTTTGAGCGGTGTGTATGAAGGCAAAACGACCGGCACCCCAATTTGCCTGCTGATTCGCAATACCGACCAACGCAGCAAAGATTACGGCAACATCCTGCAGACCTTTCGGCCGGGCCACGCGGATTACACCTATTTGCACAAATACGGTGTTCGTGACCCACGTGGTGGGGGCAGGTCCAGCGCGCGCATGACAGCGCCCACTGTGGCCGCAGGGGCCGTCGCGAAGAAATGGCTCAATGAGAAATACGGCATGGTGTTTCGCGGCTGCATGACTCAGATCGGAGACATCGTTGTGCCTTTTGAGTCGTGGACCCACGTGCCGAACAATCCGTTTTACGCCCCCGTGGCCGACGTGCAGGCGCTTGAAGATTACATGGATGCGCTGCGCAAGGCAGGAGACTCCTGTGGCGCCCGCATTCGCGTCACCGCCTCTGGCATGCCGGTTGGCCTGGGAGAGCCGCTTTATGACAAACTGGATGCCGATATTGCCTTCGCGATGATGGGTCTCAATGCGGTGAAGGGTGTGGAGATTGGTGCCGGTTTTGCGAGTGTGGCGCAGCGCGGTACCACTCACGGTGACTCGCTTTCGCCAACGGGCTTTAAATCCAACAACGCCGGCGGAGTGCTGGGTGGCATCAGCACCGGGCAGGACCTGGAGGTGAGCATTGCCATCAAGCCCACCAGTTCAATCATCACGCCCCGCGACTCCATCGATGTTGCGGGCAACCCCACCGAAGTGGTCACCAAGGGCCGTCACGATCCTTGCGTGGGCATACGCGCCACGCCGATTGCGGAGGCCCTGCTGGCATTGGTGGTCATGGAGCATGCCCTGCGCCAGCGCGCCCAGTGCGGTGATGTGCGGGTGACCACTCCCGACATCGAGGCGGTTCGCCGCGGCTAGTTGCTAACCAGTCGAAAGGCCGGTCGTGTGCCAAAGAGCACACCGTGTTCCATAAAGCTTTTGTCAGGCACGGCCAGGCGAAAACTTTCGGTGACCAGCACTTCACCACCTCGCGCCATTTCTTCGCCTAATTTTGAGGCGGCGTTCACTTCGGCACCCCAGACTTCATCATCGTCAACGCGCAGCACCTGGCCAAAGCCCAGGCCGATGCAGACCTCAATGGTTTCCTCGGGGCTCCGGTGTGGGTTGAGTGCATCAGTGGCCTCCACCATGGCGCGTGCGGCGGCCAACGCGCTGACGGGTGCATCAAACACCGCCAGCAGTGAATCGCCTTCACGCTTGAGGCAGGTGCCCCCGTGTTGTTCGATCAGTGGCATGAACAGCGCTTCTGATTCCTGAATCAGTTGCAGGAAATGAAGGATTCCAAAGGCCTCCACCGTGCGCGAAAACCCCACCAGATCGGTGAACATGATGGCCTGCATACGGCCAAAACGCGCCCAAATGGCGGCGTCAATGACGGCGCGGTCAGCGTTTGGCACGCGGCGCTCACGTAAAAACTTCGCCAATTCGTCAGAATCTGCCACTTTGGACCCCCTTGCCATGTCTTGCGTACGCTTTCGGCACGCGCTTTGAAAACCGTATCCCGCATAGAGACATTAACGAATTATGCGGTAAGCCCACAAAGAATGGGGGTGGATAGCTATTAAAAAGGGAGCGATGAAGGCATTGCTGAAAGCTGGGGGCGGCGAATACCCCTTGATGCGTATCAAGGATTAAACGCGATTTGTCTTAATTTCCTGTAATTTCAGAAAATACTGAAAATTCAGAAAGAAGTCACAACAATATGAATCTGCCACCTCTCACTCAGCGCTTCGTTTTGCACTTCGGCGAAATGGGCAGCCGCTGGGGCATCAACCGCACGGTGGGGCAGATTTATGCGCTGCTGTACGTCGCGCAAAAGCCGCTGAATGCCGACGAAGTGGGTGAGGCACTGAACTTTTCGCGCTCCAACGTCAGCATGGGTTTGAAAGAGTTGCAGTCCTGGAACCTGGTGCGCCTGATGCACCAGCCCAATGACCGGCGAGAGTATTTCTCGGCCCCCGAAGACGTGTGGGCCATCTTCCGCACGCTGGCGGCCGAGCGGCGAAAGCGTGAGATTGACCCCACGTTGTCAATGCTGCGCGAGGCCCTGATGGAGCAGCCCAGTGTGGCCGAAGACATTCACGCCCAGGCTCGCATGACGCAGATGCACGACTTCATTGAACTCATGACCGACTGGCTGGACGATGTGCAAAAGATGGATTCCGCCACGCTGGCCAGCCTGATGAAGATGGGCTCCAAAGTGCAAAAGCTCATCGAGATGAAAGACAAGGTGAAACAGGTGTTCTCTATGTCGCCTGAAGTCCCTGCAAGTCAACCTTCTGAAATCCCACCTGAGGCACCATTGAATGGAAAACTTTGACCCCGTAGTTCTGGCTCGCATCCAGTTTGCGGCCAACATGACGTTTCACATCCTGTTCCCCACCATCAGCATTTCCATGGGCTGGGCGCTTCTGTTTTTCAAGACCCGTTTTATTGCCACAGGCAAGTCGCACTGGATGGCCGCCTACCAGTTTTGGGTGAAGATTTTTGCGCTCACGTTTGCGCTGGGCGTGGTGAGCGGCATCACCATGAGTTTCCAGTTTGGCACCAATTGGCCGGGCTTCATGACCACGGTTGGCAATGTGGCCGGGCCGCTGCTGGCCTACGAGGTGTTGACGGCTTTTTTTCTGGAAGCCACCATGCTTGGCATCATGCTTTTTGGCCGGGGCAAGGTATCGGAGCGGGTCCACACCGTGGCCACGTTTCTCGTGGCGGCGGGCACCACGGCATCGGCCTTCTGGATTCTGGCGCTCAACTCGTGGATGCACACGCCGGCGGGTTTTGAGATGATCAACGGCCAAGCCCACGTGACCAGCTGGTTCGAAGTGATCTTTAACCCGTCATTCCCCTACCGGTTAACCCACATGCTGATTGCATCGGGCCTGACGGTTGCGTTTTTGCTGGCCGGTATCAGCGCCTACCGGTGGCTTAAGAACGACCGGGGTTCGGACGTGATGGCCTCGTTCAAAACCGGCATCTATGTGGCCGCGGTTTTGATCCCCATCCAGATCGTGGTGGGTGACTTGCATGGCTTGAACACGTTACACCACCAGCCCGCTAAGATTGCCGCAATGGAAGGCATTTGGGAAACACAACGTGGCGCAGCCGCTGTCTTGTTTGCCCTGCCCGATGCGGCCTCGCAATCCAATAAATTCGAAATTGCGATTCCCAAACTGGCTTCGTTTTACCTCACGCATGATTGGGATGGCGAGGTCAAAGGCATCAAGTCGTTTGGCGAAAAGCACCCGCCAGTGGCACCGGTGTTCTGGGCCTTTCGCATCATGGTGGGCGTTGGCCTTTTGATGCTGGCAGTAAGCTGGTTCAGCGCGTGGACCATCCGCAGGCGGGGAATGGACGGCATGAAGCCGTGGTTGGCGCGCATCTTCGTGGCCATGACGTTTGCCGGTTGGGTGGCGTTGATTGCCGGCTGGTACGTCACCGAAATCGGCCGCCAGCCCTGGTTGGTGCACGGTGTACTGACGGCGGCGCAGGCGGCCTCAACCGTACCCGCATCCAACATTGCCATCACGCTGGTGCTGTACCTCACGTTGTATGCGGCGCTGCTGTTTGCCTATGTTTCCGTGGTGTTCCATCTGGCCAAAAAGGCTACGCTCAAGGGCGAGGCGATGACCAAGGGCGGCGCTTACACGGCAGGCCAAAACATCCTGGGGGTGCAACATGGCTGATGGGGTGACACTTGCCATCATCCCGGACCTCACACAAACCGCTGGCTGGTTGCCATTGGTCTTCGCGCTGGTGATGGCGCTGGCCATGCTGGCCTATGTGATCCTGGACGGCTACGACCTGGGCGTGGGCGTGCTGCTGCGCCGCGCCGACAACGATGAACAAAAAGACATCATGATCGCCAGCATCGGTCCCTTCTGGGATGCAAACGAAACCTGGCTGGTGCTGGGCGTGGGCGTGCTACTGGTAGCCTTTCCGATGGCCCATGGCGTGATTCTGGGTGCGCTGTATCTGCCAGTGGCGCTGATGCTGATTGCGCTCACTTTGCGTGGTGTGGCGTTTGACTTTCGGGTGAAGGCCCGCGCTAAACACAAACCCCTGTGGGACCGAGCGTTTTACGCAGGCTCGCTGCTGGCAGGGTGGTCGCAGGGTTTCATGTTGGGGGGGCTGATCACCGGCTTCAAAAGCGATGTATGGAGCAACTCTTTTAGCGCCGTGATCGGCCTGTGTCTGGTGGCGGCCTACTGCCTGCTGGGCGCAGGCTGGCTCATCATGAAAACCGAGGGTGCGTTGCAACTCAATGCCGTGGCGTGGGCGCGTTCCAGTTGGTGGTTTACCGCCACTGGTGTGGCGGCTATCTCTTTGATGACTCCGTTGGTCAGCGCGCGCATTTTCGACAAATGGTTCAGTTTTCCCAACCTGGTGATGCTGTTCCCCATTCCGGCCATCACGCTGGCGCTGTTTTTGATCATGGCACGTAGCCTGAAGCGCCTGCCCACCCGCCTGGCGCAAAACAACCAGTACGGCGCAGCGGTGCCATTTGCCTGCACCGTGGGCATCTTTTTGCTGGCGTTTTACGGCCTGGCCTACAGCCTGTTCCCGTGGCTGGTGGTGGACCGTATCACGATCTGGCAGGCTGCCAGTGCACCCGAGGCGCTGCTGGTGATCTTCTACGGCGTGGTGGTGGTGTTGCCGGTGATCATCGGCTATACGGTGTTTGCGTACCGGGTGTTTTGGGGCAAGTCTAGGGCCCTGAAATATTGACCAAACCTGCGCGAATAACACGTGGCGGCTCAGTCTCCAGCTTGCCACGCGCGCCAGAAAGCAAAGTGTTGCCGTCAAATCAGGTTGCGCATCGCCCTTGCTGTTTCCTGCAACACGGGCAGCACGCGACGCACCGCATCTTCAGACGATTCGTGCCCCATGGGCATGGTGACATTGAGGGCGCCCAGCAGGTCACCGCGATGGTCGATCAAAGGTACGGCAATGCCGCGCGCGCCCAGCTCGAGTTGCTGCTCAGACAGAGACCAGCCCTGGGCGCGAATGCGCGCCAGCTCAAGGTGCAGCCGGTCTTTGCTGGTGATGGTGTGTGAGGTGTGGGCCTTGAGTTGCTGGCTGGCCAGCCAGTTGTCCAGCCAGGCCGTGTCGCTCAAGGCCAGTAGCAGCATGCCGGATGCGGTCACCTGCGCTTGCACCCGTGCGCCCAGCACATAACCGGTGTTCATCGTGCGGTTGGGGCCGTTGCGGGCGATATAGACGATGTCGTCGCCATCACGCACGCTTACGTAGGCGGTCTCGGACGTGCCCGCCGTCACCCGTTGCAAAAAAGGCTGAACGATACGCGGCAGACGCGCCGACTCCAGGTACGACTGACCCAGGCGTAGCACGCGAGGTGTCAGCCAGAACAGCTTGCTGTCGGTCGCGACATAGCCCAAATGCGCCAGCGTGAGCAGGTAGCGCCGCGCAGCAGTGCGGGTCATGCCGGCGCGTGTGCCCGCCTGGGCAGCCGTCATGCGAGGATGGGCATCATCAAACGTCTCGATGATGGACAGGCCCTTTTCCAGCCCGGCAATCCAGTCGCGTTTGTCCAGTACAGGTGCGCCCGACGTCGTTTTCGCCGGGAGGAGTGGCACTAAAGGGGCGGGGGTGAGTGAAGAGGTGGGCACAGCAGTGAAGGACGGCATGACGGGAGACGATTTGCAATTTTGCGCGGCCTTGAGACAGGTTTACTTGGTGTAAACCCTTAAAATGATCGATAAACGATCAAATATGATCGAATATCGTACATTTATCTAAAATATTTCTACCCTCGTTTCACAACGATCGCTACAGTTCGCTTCGAAATGAAGAATATGAACGATCAGCGATCAAATCAACTTGCCTCGGCCGCTCAGCTGGCCATCAATGGCGCAACCGATGTCTTTTTGATTTTGGGCGATCCGGTCGAGCAGGTGCGTGCGCCCGAGGCCTTCAACCTGATTTTTGCCACGTTGGGGATTGACGCCGTTCTGGTACCCGTGCACGTGGCGGCTACCGATGTCAAAGCGTTTGTGAAGGCCGCTGTTTATGGCCGCAACATCAAAGGCATGCTGCTGACCATCCCCCACAAGTCGCAGGTGATGGACCTGCTGGATGATTGTGGTGAATTGGGCCGCCTGGCCGGCGCGGTCAATGCGGTGCGGCTCGACGAGCGTGGCCGGTTGGTGGGGGACCTGTTTGATGGCGAGGGCCTGGTCAATTCGCTCAACAGCTTCAACATCACATACACCGGTAACCGTGTACTGATGCTGGGCGCGGGTGGCG
>JANPAZ010000114.1:0-8630 GCA_031430225.1 Rhodoferax sp.
ATAGATTTCATCCTCGATGACTTGCGCCGCATCAAGGTCAGCGCAGCGGGCTGAAACATGCAGTCGCAACTCTGCAGGTTCCCCCCGATTGGGCAAGGACCCGGCCCGAAGAATCGAGTTGACGCCCACCAGATCGATGGCAATGTCTTCATCAGCCCAGTCCGACAGGCGCAGACGCAGTGTTTCGGCGGCCCGCTGCGCGCGTGCATGCGCCGCAGTGCCCGCGAAACCGATTTCGCAGTCGGCGATGAAGCCAGGAAGCTCAAGAAAGCCGGCCACCTTGAGCGTGGGTGGAGGCCCTAAGGACCGAGCGCCCCACATATGCACGCGATTGACCCCAATCTGCTCAAAACGGATGCCCGTGAAATCCAGGATCAGGTCTGGTGTGGCATAACGCGCCGGATTGTGCACCTCATAGAAAAGTTGCAGCGTGCACGTGTTGGCGTCAAGAATGCCAGGTGCTCCGTCGAGCAGCGCGATATCGGCTGTTCCATCCGCATAAACCTGCGCCAACGGATAGCCCAGACGCGCATAGTCTGAAGCGGGTAACAAGGCCTGACCGATAGGGTCGTAATTGCCACCCGTCAATTGTCCGCCACACTCCAGCAGGTGCCCGACCGCAATGGCGCCGGCCAATGGCGTGGCTCCCGCATCCAGATGATGCATTGCGGCTGCAGCGAAAAGTGCGGAGTCAGCGACTCGCCCGGTAACGACAACATGCGCGCCATTTTCGAGCGCCTGTGCCATTGCCACCGCACCCAGGTAGGCATGCGCACCGAGCAGCTTGCCCTTGACGGGCTGAGACCAGGCGATCTGGTCGCGCAGATGCATGACGTCATCGCCATGCACGGCGGCAATACGCATGCCGCGGCAGCCGAGTTCCGTTGCGAGTCGGGCAATTGCGTCGCCTGCAGCGCGGGGATTGGCCGCACCGAGGTTGGAAACAATACGGCAGCCCGTTGCCATGGCCGCCGGCAAAAGCGGTGTCAGACGGCGGCGCAAGCGTGGATCAAATCCGGTTTCTCTGTTTTCAGCCCGCGCCTTGATGGCGGGCACCAGAGTTCTTTCCGCCAGGCATTCCAGGACGACGGTGTCGACCTGTCCCGACGATGCCAGAGCAACGGCCGGATCGATGCGGTCACCCGCGAATCCGGCACCGGCGCCAATGCTGCATATGACCTTGCGTTGATTGGACATAGGACTAAAGGCCCATATAAGAACGCTGCACATCCGGATCGCGCATCAAGTCCTCGCCACGTCCTGACTTGAGAATGCCGCCATGCTCAATCACGTAGCCTCGCTGGCACAGCCGCAGTGCGTTGCCCACGTTCTGTTCGACCAGCAAGACTGACAAGCCCTTATTGCGCACCAGGGTGCTCACCATCTCAAACACCTTGTCCACCATGATAGGAGCGAGTCCCAGCGAGGGCTCGTCGAGCATCAGAAGTTTGGGCAGAGCCATCATGGCACGTGCAACCGCGCACATTTGCCGCTCTCCGCCTGACAGGCGACCGGCAAGCTGGGTGCGACGCTCGGCCAGGATTGGAAACATGCTCATGACCTCATCCAGCGACTCCTTCATCCGCCCGCGTGCCTCCTTGTGATAGGCGCCGAGCTCGAGGTTCTCCAGAACTGTCATGAACGGAAACAGGCGCCCACCCTCGGGCACCATGACCAGGCCGCGCGCAGCGGCAGCGTGTGCGGGGATGTTTGTGATGTCTTGCCCGTCAAAGGTGACACGACCCGAGTGTGTACGCAGATGGCCGCTGACCGTCAGCAGCAGCGTGGTCTTGCCAGCACCGTTGGCACCGACCACCGAGACAATTTCGCCGCGCGTCACTTCGACGCTGACGCTGTCAAGTACGGGCAACTCTCCATAGCCCGAACACAGGTTTTCGACCAGCAGAATGGAACTCATAGGACCCCCAACTCTTCAACCTTGTGCCCGTCGCCGAGATAAGCCTTGACCACGTCAGGAGAATTGAGGATCTGGTCCGCCGTGCCCTGCGCAATCAGCTTGCCCCGGTCAAGAACGACGACACGCTCCGAAAACGCCCGTACGACCTTGAGGTTGTGTTCAATGATCAGAAAAGTCAGCCCGGTGGCGTGCAGGCTTTTCAGCAGGTCGATGGACTGGCCAACCTCACTTTGGTTGAGACCTGCCATGACTTCATCGAGCAGCACGATCTCGGGTTCCAGTGCCAGCGCGCGAGCGACTTCAAGGCGGCGTCGCTCGCTCAGCGTGAGGTCACCGGCGCGACGCCGTGCATGATGGGCCAGGCCTACTTTCTCAAGCACTGCCATCGCCTTGTCACGGGCGACTGACAACTTGGGGTGCCGCATGAAGGCACCGATCAGCACGTTTTCCAGCGCATTGAGGGCGATGAGCGGTTTCGCGATCTGGAACGTGCGCCCCATGCCAAGCCGCGCCCTCTGGTGCGGCGCGAGCCGGTTGATCTGCTCGCCGCGCAGGCGAACTTCACCGGCGGTTGGTGCCAGCTGGCCGGTCAACAGGTTGAAGAAAGTGGTCTTGCCTGCGCCATTTGGGCCGATGATGCTGACAATCTCACCCTTGCCTACCGACAGTGACACGTCGTCAACCGCCCGCAGGCCCAGGAAATGCTTGCTGGCGTTATTGACAACCAGAAGTTGCTCACTCATTTTTGTTCCCTCCCTTGCGACGAATGCGTGCCAGCAAATCCTCAACGGCCCCAACCACGCCACGCTTCATGAAGAGGGCAGCGAGCACCATGAGCAATCCCAGAATTGCCAGGTTCATGCCCGGCAGGGCGTTGGCCAGCTCGGAGCGCAGAAAGTTCTCAAAAGGGATGATCAATGCGGCACCGAGTAGCGGGCCGGCAATGGTGCCCACACCACCGATCAGGGACAGTAGCGCAAACTTAACGCCGACCTCCTGCAGGTTGAAGATCGTGGGCGGATCAATGTAGCGCAGATACATCGCAAACAATGCGCCGCCAATAGCCGTCAAGGCGGCACTCAGGGCCATGCCACGCAGTTTGACCCCAAGAACATCAATGCCGGACGCACGTGCGGCGTCTTCGTCTTCGCGCACTGCCAAAAGATAGTAGCCAAGCCGACTTCGGCGAAGCACCACGGTGATGGCTATCACGATGGCCACAAAAACGAACATCAGCAACGCGTACTGCCAGCGCTCACGAAAAATCATGTTGCCGAACCCTGCCTTGAACGGAATCATGATGCCGCGCGGTCCACCAGTGAAGGACTCGAAGTGATTCGCGATGACGAAGGCCACTTCGTTAAATGCCAATGTGGCAATGGCAAAAAACGGTCCACGCAGACGGAACGTCGGCCAGGAAATCAGCATCGCCATCAGTGCGGCGAATATCGCCGTTGGGATCATCGTTAGCCACGGCGACAGGTCGTAAGCCACATAAAGACGGGCCGTCATATAGGCGCCAATGCCAAAGAACACACCATGCCCCAGGGAAAACTGGCCACCGAAGCCGCCAATGATGTTCCACGATGCGGCCAGCCCGCCCATCAGGTAGGTGAACGCGATGATGTTGAGCCAGTGGGCGTCATCGACGAAGTACACGAATGGCAGGAAGGCCAGCGCCATGCCCCCAAGGTATTTCGCCAGGGCACGGGAACCTGACTCGATGCCGGAGTCTTCAGCTGCGCCGGAGCGCATGATTGGTTCAGTTTTGTTCACGGAATCCCACCTCTTCTGCACCGACCTGGCCCATCAGGCCGGATGGACGCACGATCAATACCACCAGAAAAATAATGAACCAGATGGCGTTCTTGAGTGCCGGGTCGATGTAGTAGCCGGCGAAAGCCTCTACCACCCCCACAATCAGGCCGCCAATATAAGCACCCCACACGCTGCCCAGTCCACCTAAAACCACGACCGCAAATGCGGCCAGGATGAAGTTGCCGCCAACACCTGGCGTGATCGAATAGATGGGCGTCAGCAGCGCACCGGCCATGCCAGCCAGCGCTGCGCCAATTCCAAAGGTGAACAGAAAGGTGCGTTCGACATTGATGCCCATGACACGAGCGGCGCGCTTGTCTTGCGTCACGGCTCGAATGGCTTTTCCCATCATGGTGTGGCGCAGGTAAAGGTGCAGGCCGATGGTGATCAGCGTCGTGGCCACCAGTGTCACGAGTTGTACCACGCTGATTCGCAGGTCGCCAACCGTCAACACACCCGCGCCGACCTGCCCGCCAATGCTATAGGCCTCGCCGCGCGACAGGGCGAGCATGATGTTCTGGAACATCATCAGCAGTCCGAAGGTCGCAAAAATCTGCATGTTCGACTCGTTGTGCAGGGGCTGAATCACCAGGCGTTGAATTGCGACGCCGAGTAATCCCACCAGCGGTGCCACGATGAAAACGGACAGATAGGGGTCAATTCCCAGGTACGCATAAGCGTAGTAGCTGCCGTACATGCCGAACATCACCAATTCGCCTTGTGCGAAATTGACAATCCGCACGACGCCGAAGATCAGATTCAGGCCAATGCTGACGAGGCCGTAGATGCCCCCCAGCAAAAGGCCAAAAACAAGTACGTTAAGAAGTTGATCCATTGTTCGCTTTCTTTAAAATTACGCTGGTTTCAGGACATAGCCAATGCGCGGGAAGTGCACGTGAACGGTTCCGGCCCTTGGGTCTGTGCGCCGCAGGCTGTAATGTGAGGCCGTGGCTGCGATCAATTCACCGTGGGTGGGCTCTTTGCCGAAGCTCTCGGCCATGATGCTCACCTGTGCACCGATGCCTACACCATGCTCATCAGTGAAGGCTGTTTGCGAAAGAGGGCTTTTGTCAGCCTGAGCCGGCGTGCTCGCGGCTGCGATCGCAATGGCCTCTAAGGCATCCATCTCCTCCAGGTCGGCGTGTCCCATGTCCAGCATGCGCGTTGTCCAACTTTGAAGGGCCGGCATTTGCGCAAGCAGATCAAGTGGGGCCACGGCGCGCAAGTGGGCCAGCCAGATGGGGTGGAATGCACTGAAGTCGGCAAGGCAGGGTCGCGGCCCCAGAAGGAACGGGTGCCCATGAAGCAGTTCGTCGAGTCGGCGCAGATAGCTTCGGTAGGCTGGGGCGGCATCAGCGGGTTGCAGCCAATCAACCTCGAAACCCATGGCTTTGCGGTCTTCAAAAATGTTGTCGGGCAGGCCCCCGGACACGTTGCCGAACTTGTAGCCAGCACCACGGGGCCCGCGGTTGTAGGTCACGGCCGCCCAGAAGAGTGTGGTGTCGGCCCATTGTGCAAGGAGTCGCGGCATTGCCTGCTGCCCGTCGGGGTAAAGCGTTGGCTGCGGCTGAATGCGTTCAAGCACATCGCAGATGAGGGCAGTGTCGCAGTAGATGTCTGCACCGATCTGAAGGAATGGCGTCTTACGGTAGCCACCCGTTAGCGCAATGACGTCCGGCTTGGGCAGCACGCTTGGGACCAGGACCGACTTGCATGCCAATTTCTTGAATGCCAGAACCCGGCGGATTTTTTCCGAGAACGGGGATGAAGCGAAGTGATGCAGAATTAATGCGGTCATGATGAACGGTGCGTCTGCATCTCGCGTAGTGAAGTCGCGCGCTGTTGTGCGGCGTTCACCATCAGATCCCATTCGATCCCGGCGGTGACGAATCGAACGCCTAGATGAAGCATTTTTTGCATCGCGGCGGAGTGCCCTGCAAGTCCTCCTGCCCCCGCAAATTTTTCATATTTGCGACACGCAAATATGACCTGCATAAAGCAACGTTCAAGTGCCGGAGATTCAAATTGGCCCGCAATGTCAAGGCTTTCGCACAGGTCCGTTGAGCCGATATGCAGGATGTCGACACCCGGCACGGCAGCGATGACGTCGGCGTTCGCGATGGCTTCGGGTGTCTCCAGCATGACGATGACCGTGGTGGCGGCATTGATGACCCGCCGCACTTCCTGTGCGGGCCAGTTTCGGTAGCCCAGATGGGGCAGGTTGCCCGCCAAAGACCGCGCTCCGAGGGGCGCAAACCTGCAGGCCTGAACAATGGCACGGGCTTCCTCGGCTGTGTTCACGTGGGGTACAACGATGCCGCATGCGCCGGCGTCCAGGATGCGGCTTGCGCAGTACCCATCGTGGCCGGGTACCCTTACCAGTGGCGTGATGCCCGCATGAAGTGCTGTCACGCAGATCTGCGCTGCGGCGGACTCAGGGATCACTGAATGCTCAAGATCGATATTGATGGCGTCGAAGCCGCATGTGGCGGCGGCCACTGCAATGTCCACGCTGTGCACCTTCTGGACCAGCAGGGCTAGGCCAAGCCGCCCGGCTGCCAGAGTCTCGGCCAGCGGGTTGCGCAATTGGGGGGCGAATGCTGAGAGTTCAGCCATGACGAACCCGGACAGGCGCAGCAGGGGCGCCTGCAATCAATAGATCAGCCGCGCGGATCGGCTCACCACGCAGGAAGTTCATGATGTTGCCGAACGCATGGCTGGCGACATTCGCGACATTGTCGAAAACGCCGCCACCCGCATGCGGTGTCACCACCACCTGATCCAGCGCCAGCAAGGGGTTGTCGACGGCTGGTGGCTCGGGATCAAAGGCGTCGAGCCCGGCACCGTGCAACTTGCCTCGCACGATTGCGTCATACAGTGCCTGCTCGTCAACCAGCCCGCCGCGTGACGTGTTGATCAATACCGCGCCGTTCTTCATGGTTTCAATGGAGGCCGCATTGATCATGCGTGCGGTCTGCGCAAGCAACGGTGCGTGCAGACTCAGGATATCGCTTGTGGAGAACACCTCTGCCAGTGGCGCAAAACGGGCGCGCAGTGCCCGTTCAGTCTCGACATCGGCGCGCACGGTGTCGAAGTAAATGATCTGCGCATCAAACCCGCTCAGACGGCGTGCCAGCATCTGGCCGATACTGCCAAAGCCAACAAGGCCAATTGTCTTGCCCGTGATCTGGTAGCAGGTTTCGCGCATTTCCGGCGTTGGCCAGCGTCCCTGACGCATTGCACGGTTGACATAGGGAATGCGGCGGTAGACGGCCAGCATCAACGCGATTGCCAATTCCGCCACCGGCCCCGCATTGGCACCGGTCGTGATAGCCAGAGCTATCCCGTGCCGGCGAACCGCGTCGAGATCGATGCTGTCAATACCGATGCCCCATTTGTGAATCATGCGGACCCGGGGCGACTGCCGCAGCATGTCTGCCGTGACTGCAGCAAAACCGGGCACGAGGATGTCCGCGTCTGCGGTCAGCGCCAATTGTTCGGTCGGGTTGTAGGAGGGTGCGAAGCGAAGCTCGAGCTCTGGCGGTGCGGTGTGGCGGACCACCTCCTGCACCGCCGGTGCCCATACATCCATGCATGCAACGACCTGCTTCATTTCAGCGATCCAGATGAGGCCATTGCGCGGATGTCATGGTGGACGCGGCTTCAAGGCCATCCGGCTCAGGGGCGCGCCAGCGGCCGGAGCTTTACGCCTGGCAATACAGCATCTTTCGGAAAGACGGTGACCATCTTGCCGTCTTGCCACTGTGATGCCGTGAACTGCGCGCGAACGTTCTGAAACGTTCCGTCGAACTTGGCTCCAAAGCCGGAAGGGTAGGTGTTTTCGGGAACGTTCAATTTGGCCGCAGCGGCCTGCACCTTGGCTGGATCCACACTGCCAGCGGCCTTGAGCGCTTCAGCCATGATCAGAAAGCCTGAGTACGCGGCCATGCCCTGTGGCGCGACAGGGTCTGCCTTGAACTTTGCACGATAAGCGTCCAGGTAGGCCTTGTTACCCGGGCCGAACTTGTCGGTGATGTCATTGCGCGGGTAGCCCACGACAAGGATGCCCTCCATCGAAGCGGCACCCAGCGCTTGCAGTGTCTCAGGTGTGTCGCCCGTTCCGACGAACAGGACAGCCGCCGGCTTGAAGCCCTGGTCACGCATGGTGCGCAGCAGCAAATTTCCATCCGGCACATACCCAGTCTGGATCAACACATCCGGTTCGGCTTTCTTGGCGCGCAGAACGGTATCGTTCAGACTGATCGTGCTGGCCGCATGCGAGCCAACGCCGACAACCTTGGCGCCAAAAGCCTCCAGAATGCGTTTCTGGCCTTGTGCAATGGAGGTACCGTAAATCGACTCTTCATGTTCTATCCAGATTTTCAAGTCCTTGATCTCTTTTTTGAGTGCTGGCGCAATCAAATCACGAACCGCCGCAGACGAGGTATTGGCGAAAGCGCTGCCGTCCGGCCCACTGCGAATGAAATTGGGCAGCTTGCGATCCGTCAGCGCCTGCGCCACGGCATTGGTCTCCCAATAGAGCTTGTTGTAGCGCAGCGCAGTGTCGCTGGCGGTGAGCGATATGCCACTGACGTACGTGCCGACGAACATGTCAACCTTGTCTTTGTTGACGAGTTGCTCGACGGTGGCAATGCCTTGTTGTGCATTGGTCACGTCGCCGCGGATCAACTCCAGTTTGCGTCCCTGTATGCCCCCAGACGAATTAACTTTCTCGGTAGCCAATTCGTAGCCGCGCGTGACCTCGGTGCCGTACAACGCCATTGGGCCGCTGTAGGGGTTGAGTGCACCAATCTTGATCGATTGCTGCGCCATTGCCGTCTGTCCAAGACCAGCAGTTCCTGCGACGAGGGCAAGCCCCGCCAATTTCATGATT
>JANPAZ010000115.1:0-27968 GCA_031430225.1 Rhodoferax sp.
CTCTTCAATGACTTGGGCCAAAGATTCAAGCCGCGCCCCGGCGGCTACACACGAATTCTCAAGATCGGCTACAGGGTTGGTGACAACGCTCCTATGGCATTGGTTGAATTCGTTGATCGTGCAGTCGAGCCGGATGAAAAGTCGGCCGAGATTTGATACTCTGATTTTTGAAGTTTTAGCTGTCCAAATACTGCAGGCATCGCAGTCTTGTGATAGAATTCTTTTTGCCGCGCGATGGAGCAGCCTGGTAGCTCGTTGGGCTCATAACCCAAAGGTCGTAGGTTCAAATCCTACTCGCGCAACCAAACAGAAAACGCCCACTAGTCAGTGGGCGTTTTGCTTTTGTAGTCGGGATCTATCCAGTCATCTCTCAGATCATTTGATCGTTGGACGCATGCAAGTCTCGCCAATCCCTCAAGCCAGTATTCATTCTGGGGTTCACGCTGCCGGACGAGGGCTGGAGCAGCTGCTCCAAATGGCACGAAACCATACGCTTTCTGCTAGCCATTGTGAGCATTTCTATTTTTTGCGGCACGGCCAGACGCCTCGAAACGCGAGCCGGATATTCCAGGGCCCCGACGAGCCCTTGAGTGATCTTGGAATCAGTCAGGCTGAAGCAGCCTCAGCTCTCCTGAACCCGTGTCATTTTGAAACCGTTGTGTGCAGCGACATGCTTCGGGCACGCCAAACGGCGGCTATTGCGGCAGGCCCGCACAGTCTTCTGCCAATTGATCACGCGGGTCTTCGGGAGAGAAATTTTGGAAGACTGATCGGCACGTCGTCGGCCCAAATCGACTGGGCCTGTGTGCCTGAGGCTGGTGAGACCCTGGAAACGTTTGTGAGCAGGACCTGCGCCGGGTTGACCTACGCGTTATCGCACACATCGCCAACCCTCATTGTGGCCCATGGTGGAACCCTGTACGTGTTGGCTGCCCTGCTGGGCATTGACGTCGATGTCAGCCTGCTCGGTAATGCTCATCCCCTGCGGTTTGAGCAAACGGTTTCAAAATGGACCGTCAAGCCGTTGGCGGCTGCTCGAAGTGAGCCTGGCGCAACACCTAACCTGGCTTGAGCTTATGAGTTGCGACGCGCTTGAGCGCACAGCGCCACAAGCCTGTCTCAAGGCGCCCCAGCAAGTTCTACTTCTACCAGGCAGTCGTAAAACGTCGGAGCTCGTCCCAAGTCAGTCAGCTTCTGGCTTGTCAACTCATTAACATTTTTGCCATCGAGGCCGAATTTGCGCCACCAGATGCCCAGGCCATGGACGACGCCGGGCCGGGCCCGTTTTGATACTTCGGCCTTGCAGCGGTATTCGCCGCGCTGGTTGAAAACGCGCACTATGCTGCCCGTGACAATGCCCCTGGCGCCTGCATCGTCCAGATGGATCTCAAGGATGGGTTCACCCTCAATGTCTCTCAGGCTTTTGACATTGACGAAGCTTGAGTTCAAGAAATTACGGGCGGGTGGTGAGATCATTGCCAAAGGATGACGGGCCGAGCTACCGGCCACTTCGTAGTTTTCCACGTGATCGGGCAAGCCGTCAAAGCCTTGTGCCACCAGCCGGGCGCTGAAAAATTCGCACTTTCCCGAGGGCGTTGGAAAGGCGCCCTGGGCAAAAGGTGCTTGTGAAACCTTGAGAGGCGCGAAGCCGTTGCGAAGTAACGCGTCAAAGTCCACGGCGCCGCCATAGGCCATGCGGCAAAGCGTCTCATCATCTTCCTCGAAACAAGGCTCATCAAACCCCATGAATCGGGCGAGATCCCGAAATATCTGGGTATTGGGTTTTGCTTCGCCCAATGGCGCGATGGCGGGGCGATTCAACAATGCATCGGTGTGTCCGTAGCTCAAATGAACGTCCCAGTGTTCCAGCTGCGTGGTGGCTGGCAATATGTAGTCGGCGTAGTCTGCTGTATCGGTCTGAAAGTGCTCAAGCACAACAGTGAAAAGGTCATCGCGAGAAAAACCTGCCACCACTTTGCCCGACTCAGGCGCAATCGCGACGGGATTGCTGTTGTAAACAATCAGCGCTTCAATCACGGGGCCAAATTCGACAGAGCTTGCGCGCAGCAGGTCATTCCCAATGGTCGTCATGTTGACGGTGCGGGGCGTGCGACCGGCCAGCAAATCCGGCCGCTGCAGTGCAATGCGGTCGACCGGGTAGGTGCCAGAGGTTGATAACAAAACACCTCCGGCGCGATGTCGCCATGCACCGGTCAGCGCGGGCAGGCACGCAATGGCACGCACGGCATTGCCGCCCCCGCGCACGCGCTGCAAGCCGTAGTTCATGCGGATGGCTGCGGGCTCCTGATTTACGCCACAGGTGCCGTAATCCCGTGCCAGTGATTTGATCTGTTGGGGCCTGATACCGCAGACCTCAGCTGCTCGCTCCGGGTTCCACTGCAAAGCGCGCTCGCGCAGCGCATCCCAACCCAACGTGTAACTGGCCAGGTAATCGTGGTCCAGCCAGTTGTTGATGATCAGCTCATGCATGACCGAAAGTGCCAGCGCGCCATCGGTCCCGGGAAGCAAAGCGATATGTTCATGGCATTTTTCTGCCGTTTCGCTCATGCGCGGGTCAACGCAAATCAGCTTGGCCCCGTTTCGCTTGGCCACCTGGGCGTAGCGCCAGAAGTGCAGGTTGCTGGCGATGGAGTTGCTGCCCCAGATGATGATCAACTTTGATTCAGCAAAAAACTCCACCCGCATACCGACCTTGCCACCCAGAGTGTGAGTGATCCCTTCAGCACCTGCCGACGCGCATATGGTCCGATCCAGCAACGATGCCCCAAGCCGGTTGAAGAACCGCGCCGCCATGCTTTCGCTCTGCACCAGCCCCATCGTTCCTGCGTAGCTATAGGGTTGTATCGCATGTGCTGCGTCGGGGCCGCGCGCCGCGATCGCACTTAGCCGGGCCGCAATGTCCGCCAGTGCCGAATCCCAGCTCACACGCTCAAACTGACCCGAACCTTTTGGCCCGGTACGCTTGAGCGGATACAGAATGCGTTCAGGGTGATAAGTACGCTCGGTGTAACGTGACACTTTGGTGCACAGCGCGCCTCCGGTGTGGGGGTGGTCAGGGTTGCCCTGCACCTTGATGGCAATGGCGTTCTCCACCGTGGTGATCATGGAGCAGGTATCCGGGCAGTCATGGGGGCAGGCGCCCAGCACCTGGTGAGTAGTCGCCATGAGATGGCCGGAAGTTGTGCTTTGGGGCGTTGGGTTCATGCGCCCAAGTTTATGGGAATCCCCTCATGACACAAAGTCTCGAGCCGTAATAGACTGTAGGGCAAGGAGCACCTATGAAAGTTATTGATTCCATTGTTACCCAAGCAGCTGGCATTGCGGCCGTCCGGCGTGATATTCATGCCCACCCCGAGCTTTGCTTTGAAGAAGTGCGAACGGCCGACGTGGTGGCCGCCAAGTTGACCGAGTGGGGCATCCCTATCCATCGTGGCATGGGCACCACCGGGGTTGTTGGCATCCTCAAGAACGGCACCTCCAGCCGCGCCATTGGCTTGCGAGCCGATATGGACGCCCTGCCCATGCAGGAGTTCAACAAATTCGAGCACGCCAGCAAGAACGCCGGCAAGATGCACGCCTGTGGCCATGACGGCCACACTGCCATGTTGCTGGCCGCGGCCCAGCATTTTGCGAAGCACAAGAACTTCGACGGTACCGTGTACCTGATCTTCCAGCCGGCCGAAGAGGGTGGCGGCGGTGCACGCGAGATGATCAAGGACGGCTTGTTTGACAAGTTCCCGATGGATGCCGTCTTCGGCATGCACAACTGGCCCGGCACTCAGATTGGTAAATTTGCCGTGAGCCCGGGCCCGGTGATGGCCTCCAGCAACGAGTTCAAGATCACCATCAAAGGCAAGGGCGGCCACGCGGCCCTGCCGCACAACGGGCTGGACCCGGTGCCCATTGCCTGCCAGATGGTGCAGGCCTTCCAGACCATCATCAGCCGCAACAAGAAGCCGATTGACGCGGGCGTGATCTCGGTCACCATGATCCATGCGGGCGAGGCCACGAATGTCATTCCTGACAGCTGCGAACTGCAGGGGACCGTGCGCACCTTCACGCTCGAAGTGCTGGATCTCATCGAGCAACGTATGAAGCAGATTGCCGAGCACACTTGCGCGGCGTTTGACACCACCTGCGACTTCGAGTTTGAACGCAATTACCCGCCCACCATCAACGCTGTGGCGGAGGCTGAGTTTGCGCACAAGGTCATGGCGGGCATCGTGGGTGAAGACAATGTGATGGTGCAGGAGCCCACCATGGGCGCAGAAGACTTCGCCTACATGCTGCTGGCCAAGCCGGGCGCATACTGCTTCATTGCCAACGGCGACGGCCAGCACCGCGAGATGGGTCATGGCGGCGGGCCGTGCATGCTGCACAACCCCAGCTACGACTTCAATGATGACCTGATTCCCCTGGGCGCGACCTTCTGGGTGCGTCTGGCAGAAGAGTGGTTCAGCACCCCCACAACGTCGAGCGCAGCATGAAAGGCGTGGTGGATTCGTTCTCGACCAGTTATGCGCAGGCACGCGTCAAGTTTCTGGAAGCAGCCGCGACCGGTGGCCTGGCCCTGGAATCGCACCTGCATCCACTTCTGGGGCGCGACGGAGAAGTGCTTGCCATGGATGTGGCGCGGGACGGTGCTGCCGATGCCGACAAACTGCTCATCGTCACCAGCGCCTGCCACGGCGTGGAAGGCTATTGTGGGAGTGGCGTGCAGGTGTTTGCACTGCATGACGACGAATGGCGCGCCAAGGCCCGCGCGCAGGGCGTGGCGGTGTTGTATGTTCACGCGCTCAACCCGTATGGCTTTTCGCATGTTCGCCGCACGACCCATGAAAACGTGGATTTGAACCGGAATTTCCATGATTTCAGCGAGCCCCTGCCAGTGAATCTGGATTACCGTGAGTTGAGCCCGCTACTTTTGCCCGAGCAGTGGCCGCCCACGGCCGAGAACGATGCCGCGATCGCGAAATATTTGGAAATTCATGGTGCACAGGCCATGCAGGCCGCAGTCTCGCGCGGGCAGCATGAATTTGCAGATGGTCTGTTCTTTGGCGGCACAGCGCCGACCTGGAGCAATCAGACCATTCGTGCTGTTTTGCGCCAGCATGCAACGCGTGCCAAGCGTGTGGCCTGGATTGACCTGCACACCGGGCTCGGTCCCAGTGGCGTGGGCGAGCGTATTTTTGCCTGCAAGGACGATGCCGCTGCACTGTCGCGCGCACGCGCCTGGTGGGGCGGCAATGGGGCCACCCACGTCACCTCGATTTACGACGGATCGTCCACCTCGGCATTTCTGACCGGCTTGATGTGGATGGCTTTCTACGAAGAGTGCCCGCAGGCTGAATACACCGCCATCGCCATGGAATACGGCACCGTGCCATGGCAGGACGTGACCCAGGCCCTGCGCGGCGAGCACTGGCTGCATAAGCATCCCAACGCCCCTGCCGACCTGGCCCGCCAGATCAAACAGAAAATGCTGGATGCCTTCTATACCGACACGGACCTCTGGAAAGGCCAGATCGTCAGCCAGGCCCGCCAATCCATGTTTCAGGCGGTGCATGGCCTGTGTTCATGAAGATTTGAGGCATTGGCCCGCGTAGAAAGAGCATAGTTTGCTACCAAAGTAGTAGCAAATTGAGGCTGAAGTTTGGGTGAAAAGGGTCAGTCTTCAGATGTGCAGCGCCCGCTTTCGGCTGCTGGCAATTTCCAGCAGACCGTCAAAAATGAGGTTGTCCACCAGCTCAAAAGGCACACTCATGCTGGGCGCCATCTTCCAGCCCGCGCCTCCGGTCATGATGCACTTGGGTTCGGCCCCGCAGTGCGCTCGCACATGCTGCACCATGCGTTCCACCGCACCGGCAATGGCGTAGGTGCCACCACTGGTCAGTGCGTCGCTGGTGTTGGTGGGGAACTCCCGCACTTCGCCGGTGGGCACATGCAAACCGGCTGTGCCGGACTCCAGTGCGCGCAGCATGATGCCGTGCCCGGGCAGGATCAGCCCGCCCAAAAAACGCCCGGTTGCGTCAACGGCCTCCACCGTCACGGCCGTGCCCACCATCACCACCACCATGGGCTGCGCCTTGCCTTGCGCCAGCATGCGGTGATGCGCACCGATCATCGCAATCCAGCGGTCGGCACCCAGGCGCGTGGGGAAGTCATAACCATTGGTCAGTCCGGCCTCTGACTCGGTGGCGACGACCCAGGACGGCGAGACATCCCAAACCTCCATTTGCTCTTCGACCCGGCGCTTCACCGCATCGCCTGCGACCACGCAACCCAGCATCATGGTCGGAGAGGGCAAGTTCGCCCACGGACCATCAGCGAGTTTGTCGATGTTTTCAAGAAACTCCGCGCCGTGGTCCAACAGACTGGCGTTGGGAAGGGGTGCGTCGTACAGCGCCCACTTGAGGCGGGTGTTGCCGATATCCAGTGCCAGAAATGTCATGGTAAGTCCTGTGGGGCGAATCCCGCGGCACTGACTTTAAACCATGCGGGGCACTGTCTTGGGGCAAAGAGGCCCCAAGGCGTGCGCAAGCACCTTGACGGGTTGACGGTGCGGCCCGGTTTGATTGGCGTGAGGGACAATGAAACTTCGACACTGCAATCGCATTTCCATGACCAATTCAATCTCGCTTTCACCGGACGCGGTGGCGTCCATCACCGACCTGAGCGCCAGCGACCTGTCTGTCGCCATTCACGGCAGGCGGTTCTCCTGCCGTGAAGTCATGCAGGCGTACTTGCAACGCATTGCCCACGCGAACCCGCGCGTCAATGCCATTGTCAGCCTGGGCGATGGCGACGACCTGCTGCGTCAGGCTGATGCGCGCGATGCCCAACTCGCGCGCGGCCAGTCCATGGGCTGGATGCATGGCATGCCACAGGCCATCAAGGACCTGGCCAATGTCGTTGGCTTTCCGAACACCCAGGGCTCCCCGTTGATGCGCAATTTCATGCCCAAAGAAGACGGCCTGATGGCGCAGCGCATGAAGGCCGCTGGTTGCATCGTGATCGGCAAGACCAATGTGCCCGAATTCGGTCTGGGCTCGCACAGCTTCAATGAGGTGTTTGGCGTCACACGCAATGCTTACGATCTTGCGCTGTCGGCGGGTGGCAGCAGTGGCGGGGGCGCCGTGGCACTGGCCCTGCATATGCTGCCAGTGGCCGATGGCTCGGACTTCATGGGCAGCCTGCGTAACCCCGCCGCCTGGGCCAATGTGTTTGGGTTTCGGCCCAGCCAGGGGCGCGTGCCCATGTGGCCCGCTACCGACACGTTCATCAGCCAGCTGGGTACCGAAGGGCCGATGGGGCGAACCGTGCGCGACGTGGCGTTGCTATTGGGTACCCAGGCGGGGCCAGACCCACGCGCTCCACTTTCAATAGCAAACTATGTCGATTACGCGAGAGGTCTTGACGATTTTGATGTTCAAAGCGCACGCGTGGGGTGGCTGGGTGATCTGGCGGGTTACCTGCCGATGGAGCCTGGCATTCTGGACGTGTGTGGCCAGGGCTTGCGCCGCCTGGAAGGGCTGGGTTGCGCCGTTCAACCTGTTGCGCTGGGGTACCCGCCAGAGCAGGTCTGGCAGGCCTGGCTGGTGTGGCGCCGTGCGCTGGTCGCCGCGCGCATTGCGCCCCATTTAATCAACCCGGCCAATCGGGATCGCATCAAACCAGAAGCGCTTTGGGAGTACGACCAGGCCGCCAGCCTCACGGGTAATGAACTGATGCGCGCCAGCACACAGCGCACCGCGTTCTATCAGCACTTGCTGAAAGTGTTCGAGCAGCATGACTTTCTGGTCCTGCCCACATCGCAGGTCTGGCCGTTTGACGCTTCGCTGCGCTGGCCCGGTCACATTAACGGAAAACCTATGGATACCTACCACCGCTGGATGGAGGTAGTGATCTACGCCACCTTTGCCGGGCTGCCCGCCATCAGCGTCCCCGTGGGTTTTGATGCGCGCGGCCGGCCCATGGGCATGCAGATTATTGGCCGGCCCGGTGCTGATCTGGCGGTGCTGCAGCTGGCGCACGCGTACGAGCAGGTGGCGCAGGATGTGCTGGGCGTCAAGCCGCCGGAGTTTTATTGAGGTTGCTATAAAATATATAGCTAACTATGCTCGTTCTATGTGGGCCAGAAGCCTATTTGACTGTGTATTTCAAGCCCAACGCCGTTTCAGGCGGGTTTTAACGCCAGTCAAGTGCCAACCTGCGGCAAATCCAGATGCACTGACGGAATGTGCAGCGTCAACCGAAACCCGCCGTCGGCCGGGTGCTCGGCCTGAAGTCGGGCACCGTGTTTTTGCGCCACTTGCGACACAAAAGCCAGCCCGAGGCCATGCCCTTGCGATTGCTGGCCGGCCTGCGCGTAGGGCTGGGTCAGGCGGGCGAGTGCGTGGGGCGAAAAACCGCTGCCTTCGTCGTGCACACCAAGCACGTAGCCATTGGTATCAGCGGTCAAAGACAGTGTGACCGTGCCACCCGCCGGGCCGTGTCGCAGTGCGTTCCAGCCCATGTTGAGCAGTGCGCGTTGCAGCAAGCGGGCGTCGCCGTCGACCAGCGCAATATCGAGCGTGCATTGACGCATGATGCGCGAGCCGCTGCGATGAGCGTCCTCAGACACGTCATCTGCGGCCTGGTGCATGATTTGAACCAGGTCGGTGCCGGTGAACGAAGCCGGGTCAATCGACTCAGCCCGGCTCATCAGCAAAAACTGGTCAGACAGGTCGAGGGCCCGGCGCGCGCAGGCGTCTATGCGTTCCAGCATGGCTGCGCTCTCGGCTGTGTTCTGGTTTTTCAGGTTGTCGGCCAGCGAGCGCAGCGAGACCAGCGGTGAGCGCAGATCGTGGGCCAGGTGGCGCATCATGCTCTCGCGGTGCTGGTGAATCTCCAGCGTGTGCGCGCCCGTGCTGAAGGCGCTGGCAATCTGGTTCACCGCCTCGGTGATGGCCTGAATGCGGTTTTCAACCGAGTCGGAAAATGTCGTGGCCACCAGGGCGGTGCGGGGGGTGCGCAACGGCTGCTGGGCCAGTGCCGCCATGCGCTGAGACTGGTCAGTCATGGTTTTCAGGCTCGCTTCGAGGCGACGCCAGCTCCACAGCGGGTAGGCCAGCGCCAGCAGCGCCATGGTGGCCGCCGGTGGCCACCAGACACCCGACAAGCGCAAACCGGCCCAGGACAACACGGCCGCCGCCAGGCACATCAGCGCAGTGGCCGCCAGCGCCATTCTGGGTGTTGAGATCAGAAAAATGCCCATCAGCACGCACAGCAGCGCGCACCCCAACAGGGTTTGCGCGAGCCAGCCCAGTGGCCGGGGTTCCAGGCCATTGCGCATGCCGTCCAGCACGTTGGCTACAAATTCAACGCCGGGCATGGTGCCGCTGACACCCGCCAGTGGCGTGACCAGGTTGTCGCCCAGCCCGATGGCGGTGGCCCCAAACAATACGGTTTTGCCGCGCAATTGGTGGTCGGGAATCTGACCGTCCAGCAGTGATACGAGCGAATGGCGTGGGAAGTGGCCGGGCGGTCCGGCAAAAGACACCAGTCTGGCCGCCGAACCCCCGTCGCCGGCGACTGCGCCCATCGGGGGTGCCTGGCCCGCAGCCTCCATGAGTCCAAAGGCGACGTGGGAGAAGCCTTTGTCGAGCGCTGTCTCGACGGCCAAATAGCGACGGCTGACACCATCCGGATCAATCAGGGCTTGGGCATGGCCCAAGCGCGCATATGGCACCAAGGCGGGCAGCGGCAACGTCATGGGCGCACCTGCAATCGTATTGAAGACCGGCAGCACGACCCGGCCATGCGCGCGGATGGCGCGGGCCAGGCGTTCATCGGCCAGCGGGTCATCGCGTTCGGGCTCCGAGAAAATCACATCGAGCAAAACAGGGCCTGTGCCCGCGGCCGTGAGCTTTTCAAGGACCTGCGCGATCTTCTCGCGCGACCACGGCCAGCGCCCAAAACGCGCCAGACTGGCTTCATCAATGGCGAGGATCAGGATGTCTGGCGCCGGAGCCCTTTGGGACAACGCCACCGACTTGTCGTAAACCCAGAAGTTAGCGCGGTCAAACCAGTCGCCGCGCACTGCCAGCAGCATCAGACCCATCAGCACGAGGGTCAAAACGCCCCACTCCCGCAAATAGTGGCTCAGTGCCCGTTTCACAACAAGGGCAGAAACAGCAGCGGAATCAACAGCAGATAGGGACGCCAGTCGAACGGAGGCGGCGCTACTTCAAAGCGCTGTGGCGCAGACCAGGGCCCCTCTTTGCCGTTGGGCAGCAGGGCCAGCGTACGCACGTAATAGTTGCCCGGTTCAGGCGTGTCGATAGAGACCTGCAGCGCCTTTACGGTCTGGTCATGCAGTGGCTTGGCAAACGTTGCCTCATTGGCCACCTGCACCCGGTGGCTCAGGTCCTTAGGGCCAGACCAGGCCAGGCGCACGGTCTTCCCGTCAAGTGCCGGGGGTGCCATGGCTGAAGGTTCGATCAGCGTGAACGCCAGGGCATCGCCAAACGGCCCCCGCTTGCCGTCGCGCAGCACAGTGGCCAGGCGCCAGAAATACTTGCCGGGTGCCCAGGCGGCATCCATGGCAAATGCGGTGCCTGTGACATCGGGCTTGTCCAGCAGCGGTGCTGTGAATTGCTCGGTGCGCGAGATCTGCAGGTGATAAAAAGCTGCCTCGGCGTTTTCTGCCCAGGTAAAACGCGTTGTGCCGTTGACCACGTCGGCATCGGGCGGAGGTGTGAAGGCCACGGGTGGTTCAGGCCGCGCCCGCACCATAATTTGTTTCTGCCCATTTAACCCTTCAAGGCCCTGACCGTCTGCCGCACGCACCCGCAGGAAATAGTCACCGTCTTGCAGATTGGTCAGGTGCCAGACGGGCTCTGCCGTGCGTTCTTCTTGCAGAAGCTGCGTGAACGCATCGTCCACCGCCACCTGCCAGCGCCAACTCGCGGCGCCCGCCAGCGGCGGCACGGCCACGCGCTGCAATGTGCGTTCTATGCGCCCAGGAAGTTGCCCCAGTTGGGGTGCAGCCAGCAGGGTCACAACGGCACCGAGCTTGCCGCCTTCGGCACGCAGTCCTTGTGCAGCGGCGAGTTGTGCATTGGCGGCCTTGCCACTGGCGTCGGATTTGGTGTCGGCAACTGCACCGCTTCCAACAGTTACGGCACCCGTAAGCACTTCGTGGCGGCTGATGTCGCCATCAGCGCCAACGCGGAACTGGGTTCCGCGCACAGCCGTCACCACCCGAGGCGTGCGGATTTCAAATCGGGAGGCGGGCGCAGTGAGCGGTTGCGCCGTGGTGTCAACCGACCCGCTTTGAAGGTCGATCAAGGTCAGGCGCACGGACGTGCCTGATAGCGCGCGTGAAACGCCCAATCCGCCCCGGGTCTTGGGTGCAAATACTGCCACGCTGCCGTCGGGCAGGCGCAAAGTGAGCGCGCCGTCCAGGCCCGTGTCAAAAGTATCTCCCGCCTTGAGCTTGGCACCGGCTACCAGTGGGCCGGTGCTGCCAGCGACTGCGCCTTTGACATAGACCACGTCGGCAGTCAGCTCTGACCATCGCATCAGCGCAAAAGGAATGCGCACGACGGAGCCCGGCTTGAGGCGCCGATCGTTGCGGATCTGGTTAGATTGTCTGAGTTCAGGCCAGCGGTCGGGTTGTTCGAGGTGACGCTTTCCGAGACTGATCAACGTGTCCCCCGGGCGCACTGTGACGGCAAACTCGTCTTTACTTTGTGCCGATGCCTGTAGGGCAACGAAAAAAAGCAGCACCCACGCACAACCGAAGGTGCGAAATGACGTGGGTACAGACAGTTTCAATTGTGGGCTTCCAGAGGTTCAAGTCGATAGCCATGGGCGTAAACGGCGGTGATTCGCCAGCCGTTTTCCGGCAGGTGCAACGCGTTGCGCAACTGACTCACATGAATATCGAGTGTACGGGTCTGAACCTGGGCATTGAGGCCCCATACCGATTCCAGCAGGTAGGTTCTCGACAGCAGCCGCCCCGTGTTGCGGAACAGCACGATGGCCAGCTGAAACTGGCGGTCAGTCAACACCACGGCGGTGTCATTGATTTTGGCCGTGCTGGTCGTGAGGTCAAAGGTATAGGGTCCGGCCTTGACCTGCCTGGCGCCCAGATGGATGTCAGAGCGACGCTTTAGCGCCACCAGTCTGGCAAGCAGCTCGGACGCACGGGCCGGTTTGACCACAAAGTCATCGGCGCCGTGTTTGAGCGCTTCCACCACGTCTTCTTCGGCATCGCGGCTGGTCACAAACAGGATGGGAATGCCGTCGTGGCGCTGGCGCACCGAATCAAGTACGTCCAGCCCCGTGATGTCGGGCAGCGACCAGTCCAGGATCAGGATGTCAAAAGTTTCTTTTGAGATGGCCTGTAAAAAGCGGGACCCCGTCCCGTAAACCTGGCAGCTGTGTCCTGCTTCCTGCAGTGGGTTGACGATCAGGGCGGCGTGGTCCACGTCGTCCTCAAGCAGCGCGATTCTCATGTGGCGCTCCTTCTGCGGAGTTGTATTTGCTGAGGCTTGGGGCGCAGAAATATTTTCATGGTCAATAGGCTTGATGATCCGGACAAAGTCGCTCGGGCAGACCCGGCGCAGGCCATGTAGCTTATTTCACCGTGTGGTTATTAACTGTAAACAATTTGTCATTGTTGGCACTGATATGAAGCATCAACCCTGGCGCCAGGGCAGGCCGCGAAACCGCCAGCCACCCCGGTTGCCCCGGTGGGCCTGCTCGTTGGGGTCGCCTTCAAAGCCCTCCAGAATATTGTAGGCCTCGACGCCCAGTTCGGTCGCCCGTTTTGCGGCAGCTATGGATCGTACCCCGCTGCGGCACAAAAATAAAGCCTTGGTGCCAGGTGGAACGGCCGCTTTAACGCCATCGTCAAAGGCAACATTCATGGCCATTCCAGGCCATTGTTTCCACGCGATGGGGTGGGCACCGGGCACGAAGCCTACCCACTCCCGCTCGGCGTCCGTGCGCACGTCTATCAACACCGCTGAACCCGCGTTCCACCACTGCCAGGCCAGCAAGGGTGACACGTCGCCCGCATAGCCTGCCGCCTGGCGCACATCGAGATTCAGGGCGCTGGCGTCTGCTGTGGCGCTGTCGGCTGCATGGCGAATACCTGAGGTGAGGTTGGCGGGCACTGCTTCATCAATTCGTCGGGGTTTGGGCAAGTGAAGCGCCTCCATGATGGCCGTGAATTCGGCTTCGGTTTTACCCGAAATCCGGATATTGCCTGCTTTCTCGGCACCAATACTGGAATGCGTGCGCCCCTGGTAGTCGTGCCCCGGCCAGACTGTGGTGGCATCAGGGAGTGCAAAAAGAACCTGGGTCAGGCTGCGGTACATGTCTTGCGTGCTGCCGGACTGAAAATCGGTGCGGCCACACCCATTGATCAAAAGGGTGTCGCCCGTAAAGACGTGGCCGCTGTTGGCTTCACCCCAGACGTAGCACATGCTGCCGGCGGTATGCCCCGGCGTGTGAAGCGCACGGATCTGTTGGCTTCCGAAATCCAGCACATCGCCGTCCACCAACTGTACGGCCGCGGTGGTGATCCCGCAGCCATCCGGTGCTGCCGTTTTGGCACCCGTATGCTCAGCCAGCAAGCCTGCGCTGGTGATGTGATCCGCATGCGCATGGGTTTCTAACGTCCAGCGTAATTTCAGTCCGTACTGGCGCAGCACGCCCAGGTCGCGCTCGAGCTGCTCGTCTACCGGGTCGATGATGAGCGCTTCACGCGTGGCCTCGTCAAACAATACGTAGGTGTAGGTGCTTGACGCGGGATCGAAAAGCTGGATCGGGTTCATGTCACGTCAGACAATTTTCACACTGAGATTGGGCAGGCCGTCAATGTGCATTTCAATCACGTCGCCGCGCACCACTGGCCCCACGTTTTCAGGGGTACCCGAGTAGATGATGTCACCGGGAAACAACTCGTTGGCATCGGAGAGCTTGCTGATCTGCTCAGCTACTGACCAGATCATCTGGCTCAGGTTGGCGTTTTGCTTCACGGTGCCATTGACCTTGAGCCAGATTGCACCCTTTGTGAAGTGACCGGTTTGCGCCACCTTGTGCACGGCGCCAATGGGGGCGGACCTGTCGAAGCTTTTGCCGATTTCCCAGGGCTTTTTCTCGTCACCCATGGCGCGCTGCAAATCGCGTCGGGTCATATCCAGGCCCAGCGTGTAACCATAGACATGCTCAAGCGCCTGTCCGACCGGAATATTGCGCCCACCCTTGTTCAGCACGGCCACCAGCTCGGCCTCGTAGTGGTAGTTTTTAGTCAGCGACGGGTAGGGGTGGTCTGCGACCGTACCGGCTGCGACAAACTGGACGGCATCGGTTGGCTTCTGGAAAAAGAAGGGCGGTTCGCGGTCGGGGTTGGAGCCCATCTCAATGGCATGGGCGCGGTAGTTACGCCCAATGCAATAAATGCGACGTACCGGAAACATCTCATCCGAGCCAACGATGGGGATGTATGTGGCCGGTACCGCGAAAGGCGTTTTGGCTTGCTGCTGGGCCACACCGGGCAGGGCGCACCCGGCCACAGCGCCGACGGTCACCAGGCTGGTGTTTTGGAAAAAATGGCGTCTGTCCATGGTCATTTGAAGTCTCCTTGCAGCGTGTGCGGGTTTTGGGTGTGGGGCGGTTTCAGCTCGCCAGTTTATAGACCCGACAACAGTGCTCCCCAATTCATGCGCGTCAAATAATCAAAACTGTTTTTCACTAAGCGATTGGAAAGTACGTAATAACCCTCTAGCCAGAGAGGGAGTAATTGGAAATGATCTGCCCGGGTAACCATAGACAATGATTGACAACCTCTGGAGACATTTATGACCGATAGCAAAATTCCTCGCCGCCGCAGTCTGCTCAAGGGTGCTGCCCTCGCAGCGGGCGCGATGTCCGCCCCCATGATCGCGACCGCGCAGACCACGACAACCCTGCGTTTTCAAAGCACCTGGCCCGCGAAAGACATCTTTCATGAGTATGCCAATGACTTTGCCAAAAAGGTCAACGACATGGCCAGCGGCAAACTCAAAATTGAAGTGCTTCCATCGGGTGCGGTGGTCCCGGCATTCCAGTTGCTGGATGCAGTCAATAAAGGCACGCTCGATGGCGGACACGGCGTGCTGGCCTATCACTACGGGAAAAACACCGCGCTCGCATTGTGGGGCTCTGGCCCGGCCTTTGGCATGGACCCCAACATGGTCCTGTCCTGGCATCAATATGGCGGGGGCAAAGCGCTACTGGAAGAAATCTACAAATCACTCAACATAGACGTCGTTTCCTACGTCTACGGGCCTATGCCCACCCAGCCGCTGGGTTGGTTCAAGAAGCCGATTGCGAAGGTAGGCGATTTGAAAGGACTCAAATACCGCACAGTGGGTTTGGCGGTTGATATCTTTACCGACATGGGGGCCGCCGTGAATCCTTTGCCGGGCGGGGAAATCGTTCCAGCCCTGGACCGGGGTTTGATTGACGCTGCAGAGTTCAACAATGCGACCTCGGACCGCATCCTGGGCTTCCCTGACGTGGTGAAAAACTGCATGCTCCAGAGCTTTCACCAATCGGGTGAACAGTTCGAGATCCTGTTCAACAAAACCAAATTGACGGCCTTGCCAACCGAGCTCAAGTCCATCATCGAATATGCAGTGCAGGCCAGTTCTGCTGAAATGAGCTGGAAAGCCATTGATCGCAATTCCAAAGACTATGACGAGATGAAAAAGCAAGGCATCAAGTTTTACAAGACGCCCGACGCCATTCTGCAAGCCCAGTTGGCGGCCTGGGACCGGGTGATCGACAAGAAATCTGCGGAGAACGCGTTGTTCAAGAAGGTGCTGGAATCACAGCGCGCCTTTGCGGAGAAAGCAGGTCGCTGGCAAAACGACTACATGGTCGACTTCAAGATGGCTTACAACCACTACTTCAGCAAGAAAAAGGCTTGACCTTTTTACGCGCCGGTTTGAACCGGACTAGCCAGCCATCCGGGAGTATCGGGTGGCTGGTTTTTTTGTGAGTGCTCCCCAAGCGGGTGACCAGGCATAACGGAAGATTCGATGACAGTCCAAAAATTTTTACACACTGCGGACCATATTAGTACCTGGGTCGGAAAAGCGGCAGCCTGGTTGATTGTGGTGTTGATGCTGCTGGTCTGCGGTGAGGTGTTCAAACGTTACGCACTCAATGCGCCCACCGCGTGGATATTCGATGCCAACAACATGTTGTATGGCACGCTCTTCATGCTTGGGGGGGCCTACACCCTTGCGCATGATGGGCATGTACGTGGCGATTTTCTGTACGGCAGTTTCAAGCCACGCACTCAGGCGACGATTGATCTGGTGCTTTATTTTGTTTTTTTCCTGCCCGGCATTGCCGCCTTGACCTGGGCAGGATGGAGTTATTTCCAGGATTCATGGGCCATTCATGAACAAACCTTCAATGCCGAGCCGCTTCCGCTGTACCCGTTCAAATTCGTCATCCCCCTGGCGGGCGCCATTGTGATGATGCAGGGTGTCGCCGAAATTGTTCGGTGTGTGGTTTGCCTTCAGACAGGCGAATGGACGCCGCGTCTCAAGGATGCCGAGGAGTCCGACGTGGTTGCCCAGCAATTAATCGGCAGCGAGTTTGTGGATGCAGATGCCAAGGCGCTGGCCATTGAGCAATCCAAAGGCATGAAAGGCTGATATGAGCAATGCAGCACTTGGCATGACCATGCTCGGCCTCATCGTGGTCGTGATCATGATGGGTTTCCCGACCGCTTTCACCCTGATGGGTCTGGGCATGATGTTCGGTTACATCGCTTTCTACGATCCGGCGGCGGGCTTTTTGGACAACCGGATTTTTGACCTGATGGTGCAGCGCGCGTTTGGCGCAATGACCAACGAAACCTTGCTGTCTATCCCGTTGTTTGTGTTGATGGGCTATGTGATGGAACGCGGCGCGCTCGTCGATAAAATGTTCCAAAGCGTGCAACTGGCATTCCGCAGCGTGCCGGGTTCCCTGGCCGTTACCACCCTGATCATCTGCACATTCTGGGGTATCGCCAGTGGCTTGGTGGGTGCCGTGGTGGTGCTAATGGGCGTGATTGCCATGCGACCGATGCTGAACGCGGGCTATGACACCCGGTTGGCCGCCGGGGTGATTACAGCCGGAGGCACCTTGGGGATCCTGATTCCGCCGTCGGTGATGATCATCGTGTATGCCGCAGTGGCTGGGCAATCGGTAGTCAAGCTCTACGCCGCGGCCATGTTCCCGGGATTCTTCCTGGCTTTCCTGTACCTGGTCTACATCATTGGCTGGGTGCTGATCAATCCGAAAATTGCGCCGAAGCTGCCGCCGGACCAACTCAAAGCACCGATTCCACCTTGGCTGTCGCACCTTTCTGCGAGCTATTCACACCGAACACTTCCAGCCTTGGTAGCCGCCGTTCTGGCACCCGGCAAAGCGCTGCGCGCCGGGGTAGAGGGGGTCCAAATTCGCTGGATGCACCTGGTTCGCAGTCTGTTCACGGCGCTGGTTCCGACCCTGCTTGCAGTGGTGTCCCTGGGGGGCACCTGGTGGTACGTTGTCGTTCACTCTCAGGAAGATAACAACGCCGCCAAAGCAGCGCAAGTGGCGCAGGTTGCCAAGGATGCCAACAAGAGCGCAGCTCCGGTGATCGTTGCCCGGACCACCGAAACAGCCACCGGCCTTCAGGAGCCACCCGCTGATACCGGGTTAAAGGAGCCATCCGCAGCCAATGCGGGTGCCAAAGAGCCGGTCTCGGACGGTGAGTTGCAAGCACCTCCAGGCGCCCCGGATGTCAAGGAGCCTCCACGTTCCGAAAAGGGCCAGGCAGACAAACCCGGTGCTGAACCGGCATTGCAGGAAATGAGCGACCCGACCGCAACAGGGCCTCAAACTGCCGCCGTCCCCGACGCGTTCTACACCTGGTTCTGGATCGCCTGTGGTGTCACTGCTCTGCTGTTGGTCTGGTATTACGCTCGCTTTGATGCGGAACAGTTCGAAATCCTGCGCATGCTGGTGTCGTCGGTGATGCCGTTGGCCTTGCTCACGCTCGTGGTGCTGGGTGTCATCTTGTTCGGTATCACGACAGCGACAGAGTCGGCGGCGGTGGGGGCTGCGGGTGCGTTCTTGATGGCTTGGCACGCCGGTACGCTGGATTTCGAAAAGATCAAGCAGGCGGTTTTCCTGACTGCCAAAACAACGTCCATGGTGTGCTGGCTGTTTGTCGGCTCCGCCCTTTTCTCGGCCGTGTTTGCCCTGCTGGGTGGTCAGCGCGTCGTGGAGCAATGGGTTTTATCGATGGACCTGTCGCCCATGCAGTTCATGTTGCTGTCGCAGGCCATTATTTTTGTGCTGGGGTGGCCGCTGGAGTGGACCGAAATCATCGTGATTTTCGTGCCTATCTTTTTGCCGTTGCTGGCGCACTTCCAGATTGACCCGATCCTGTGGGGCGTGCTGGTGTTCGTTAACCTGCAGGCGGCATTCCTGTCGCCACCGGTGGCGATGTCTGCGTTCTATCTCAAGGGGGTTTCACCGCCTCACGTCACCATCAACCAGATTTTCGCGGGCATGATGCCGTACATGCTGATCGTCGTGCTGTGCATGGTGCTCATGTACATCTGGCCGGGGCTGACGCTATGGCGGCCCAAGTACCTTTATGGTTGAGCGCAAGGGTCCGAATCCACTCAAGGGGCGCGAAAGCGCCCCTTTTTTGTGGAAAAACGGTAAGATTGACGTTTACGTAAACGTCAAGTCAGGCCACCCGGTTCTGATTCTGTTTTTGTCTCCTGTTCAACCGTAAGTTCCGAAAGTCAAATCATGACCGACCTGTCCGCTGAATACAAAGCCTTGGCCAACTACCGACCCACGAACAAGGTGCGCTTCGTCACAGCCGCCAGCCTGTTTGACGGGCACGATGCAGCCATCAACATCATGCGTCGCATCCTGCAAGGCATGGGTGCAGAGGTGATTCACCTGGGCCACAACCGCAGCGTCGATGAGGTGGTGACGGCTGCCTTGCAGGAAGACGCGCAGGGCATTGCCATCAGCTCTTACCAGGGCGGGCATGTGGAGTATTTCAAATACATGGTCGACCTGCTTCGCGAACGCGGTGGGGAGCACATTCAGGTGTTTGGCGGCGGTGGGGGCGTGATCGTTCCGCCCGAAATTCGCGAGTTGCAGGCCTACGGCGTGGCGCGTATTTTCAGCCCCGAAGACGGTCAAAAGATGGGCCTTCAAGGCATGATCGGTGAAATGGTCATGCGCTGCGACAAGGATCTCAACGCCTACGCTCCCAAAGACATTGCGGCTATTCAGGGCCACACTGAAGCCAACTGGCGCGCACTGGCCCAATTGATCACTTCCATTGAAAGTTCAAAGGTAAATGAGTCTTTGGCCCAAGAATTACGGACGCTAGCAGCTACTAAAAATGTAGCAACTATCGGCATCACCGGCACTGGCGGTGCGGGCAAGTCGTCTCTCACCGATGAGTTGATTCGCCGTTTGCGCCTGGACCAGAACGACAGTCTGCGTGTGGCAGTCATCTCCATTGACCCGTCCCGTCGTAAGAGCGGCGGTGCACTGCTGGGTGACCGCATTCGCATGAATGCCATCAGTCCTTGGCAACAGGGGTCGCGTGTTTTCATGCGGTCACTCGCCACGCGAGATTTCGGCAGCGAGATCAGCCAGGCCTTGCCCGACGTGATTGCTGCTTGCAAGGTCGCCGGGTTTGACCTGATCGTGGTTGAAACCTCGGGCATTGGCCAGGGAGACGCGGCCATCGTGCCGCACGTGGACGTACCGTTGTATGTGATGACGCCCGAGTTCGGCGCAGCCAGCCAGCTTGAAAAAATCGACATGCTCGATTTCGCCGAGTTCGTGGCCATCAACAAGTTTGACCGCAAGGGCTCGCTCGATGCCCTGCGTGATGTTGCCAAACAGGTACAGCGCAACAAGGAAGCGTGGACCACGCCCGCCGACCAGATGCCGGTTTTTGGCACCATGGCGGCGCGTTTTAACGATGACGGCGTGACGGCGCTTTACCAGGCCATGAAGCCCCGACTGGCGTCGCTGGGCCTGGCGCTGGATCAGGGCACTAACGACGGTGTATCCGGTCCCGGAATGCTGCCCTTGGTCACCGTTCGCCACAGCACGAACCAGACCCCGGTAGTTCCCGCTGCGCGTACCCGTTATCTGGCCGAGATTAGCGACACCGTGCGTGGCTACAAAAAGCGCACCCGGGCTCAGGCGAAGCTGGTTCGCGAGATCCAGCAATTGCGCGAGACCACGCGCATGCTTCGCGAGTCCAACCCCGACAAAACCCGTGCGGTCGAAGCGGTGACTGATCTGGCCGTTCAGCGCGAGTCCGATGTGGGAGCCGCAGAGCGCAAATTGTTGGCCCAGTGGCCCGAAATGCAAAAAGCCTACGCGGGCGACGAATACGTGGTGAAGATTCGCGACAAGGAAATCCGCACGGCGCTCGTCACCAAATCACTGAGTGGTACCACCATCCGCAAGGTGGCGTTGCCGCAGTACGAGGACCACGGCGAGATTTTGAAGTGGCTGATGCTGGACAATGTGCCTGGCAGCTATCCCTATACCGCTGGCACCTTCGCTTTCAAGCGTGAGGGCGAAGACCCGACCCGCATGTTCGCGGGAGAGGGCGATGCCTTTCGCACCAATACGCGCTTCAAACTGCTGTCTAGCGGCATGGCGGCCAAGCGTCTGTCTACCGCGTTTGATTCGGTCACGTTGTATGGCAATGACCCTGACCCACGTCCAGACATCTACGGCAAGGTCGGCAACAGCGGCGTGAGTATTGCCACGCTGGATGACATGAAGGTGCTCTACGGCGGGTTTGATTTATGCAGCCCCACCACATCGGTGAGCATGACCATCAACGGGCCGGCCCCCAGCATTCTGGCCATGTTCATGAATACGGCGATAGACCAGAATATCGAGAAATTCAAGGCGGATAACGGCCGCGACCCCACCGACACGGAAATTGAAAAGATCCGCGAATGGGTGCTGGCTAACGTGCGCGGCACCGTACAGGCCGACATCCTGAAAGAAGACCAGGGCCAGAACACCTGCATCTTCAGTACCGAGTTTTCACTGAAAGTGATGGGGGATATCGCCGAATACTTTGTGCACCACGATGTGCGCAACTTCTACAGCGTGTCCATCAGTGGCTACCACATCGCCGAAGCCGGCGCCAATCCCATCAGTCAGCTGGCTTTTACGTTGAGCAACGGCTTCACGTTTGTGGAGGCCTACCTGGCGCGCGGCATGCACGTGGACGACTTTGCGCCCAACCTGAGTTTCTTTTTCAGCAACGGCATGGACCCCGAGTACACCGTGATGGGCCGCGTGGCGCGTCGCATCTGGGCTGTGGCCATGAAAGAAAAATACGGGGCCAACGAGCGCAGCCAGAAGCTGAAATATCACATTCAGACCAGCGGGCGCAGTCTGCATGCCCAGGAAATCCAGTTCAACGACATCCGCACCACACTGCAGGCCCTGATCGCCATCTACGACAACTGCAACAGCCTGCACACCAACGCGTTTGACGAAGCCATCACGACGCCGACCGAAGACAGTGTGCGCCGCGCGATGGCGATCCAGCTCATCATCAACCGTGAATGGGGACTGGCCAAAAACGAGAACCCGTCACAGGGCGCCTTCATCATTGAAGAGCTGACCGAGCTGGTCGAAGAAGCCGTGCTGCTGGAGTTTGAACGTATTGCCGAACGTGGGGGCGTGCTGGGTGCCATGGAAACCGGCTACCAGCGCGGCAAAATTCAGGACGAGAGCATGCACTACGAAATGCTCAAGCACACGGGCGAGTTGCCCATCATTGGTGTGAACACCTTCCGCAACCCGCATGGCGATGCCGTGCAGGACAAGCTGGAACTGGCCCGATCAACCGACGATGAAAAGCAGAATCAGCTCAAGCGGCTCGCCGATTTTCATGCGACGCACATGAAAGAGTCACCGGCTATGCTGAAGAGTCTTCAGCAGGCAGTGATCGAAAACAAAAACGTGTTTGCGGTGCTGATGGACGCCGTGCGGGTGTGTTCGCTGGGCCAGATCACCAATGCATTGTTTGAGGTGGGTGGGCAGTACCGCAGAAATATGTAACTGCGGCACTGCGCTGAAATCAACCGCCCTTCTTGGGGCGCTTGCCGGGGTTTTTCTTGTTGTTGGTGGCCACGCCACGCTCAAGGCTGCGCAACTGACCGCGTGGGGCCGTGAAATTCACGCCTTTAGGGGCCACTGGGCGGGGGGTTGCTTTGCGCTCGGCTTCTGTGCGGGGGGCTTTTGCCATGGAAATACTCCGGTGGATTGGAAATTGAGAAAAGTCTATGATTATCTCGCACAACCAACGTCGATACCATGGCCGCACTTAACGCCTCTGAAATTACCCAATATCACACGCAGGGATACCTGATTCCGGGCTTTCGCCTGCCAACCGCGCAAGTTGACCATTTGCGAACCACGCTGGACCAGCTCATTCGCGACAATCCCGGTGTGCGCCCTGAAAAACTGGTGAGTGCCCATGTTGTCGGGCGGAACGATGGCAAGAACGAAGAGGGCGTCAAGGGCAGCAAGGCGTTCCTCGACCTCGCGATGGAGCCTGAGATCCTGGACATGGTGCAGCAACTTATTGGCCCTGACATCATTCTTTGGGGCTGCCATGTGTTCTGCAAACCTGCCGGTGATGGCCACGAGACACCTTGGCACCAAGATGGCCACTACTGGCCAATGCGCCCACTGGCCACCTGCACAGTCTGGGTGGCACTGGATGAATCCACCACTGAAAACGGTTGTTTGCGCGTGATTCCCGGCTCGCATCGGGCCAAGACAACCCACCCACACCTGATGGAAGACCGCGAAGACCTGGTTTTGAGCCAGCGTACCGCCGATGACGCTTTCAATGAAGGTGATGCTGTGGATCTGCAACTTCAACCTGGCCAGATGTCCATGCATGACGTCTACATGATTCACGGAGCCAAGGTCAACCACTCGGCCAAACGCCGTGCCGGCGTGGCCCTGCGGTACATGCCGGGTACGTCGGTGTTCGAGCGCAACCTGAACCCGGCGGATGGCAAGTCAGGGGTATCAGTGGCATTTGCGACCCGGCCACTGTGGTTGTTGCGGGGTGAAGACAAAACCGGGCGCAATGACTTCAAGGTCGGATTCCCCGCGCCGTAGCGATCAAATCGCGACTCAGTGGGTTGCGTGCAGCGGCAGGTTAAGCAGGAGGTTTTGCGGTTTGAGTCTGACCACTTTGTCGGCATTCATGGCCAGCGCCAAGTAGACCGGTTTGCCCGCCAGGTCCGCCCGCATTTCCTGCGGGTTGATAAATTCCAGTCGAAACAGGCTCAACAGCCGTTGCATGCGCGCGGACTCCACCGGGCGGTTTTCGTACAAGTCGTTCAGCAGCGCCGTGGACGACACGTCCAGCCCGATATGCCATCGCCAGTGGGCATCTTCAATTTTCTGCTCCGGCTTGATGTGGACCTGTACACCCAGGAAGTGCGCAACCCACTTTTCCAGCACGCGGGCCAGCGCCGTCAGGCCCGAGCGGGCTCGTGTCATGGTGAAGGTCAAGCCATGGCTGAGGTCGTTGGTGACCTCATGGGTGAGGTCCAGCAGAAAGTTGTGGCGCTCGCCAGAATTCCAGTAGCGCACTGCATTGTCTGGCGTCAACACCTCCAGATTGACAGCACGCAATGGCGCGTTGCTTTGTGCCAGCAACCGCCCCATATCACCCAGGCCGCCGGTCTCGTTGAGCATGTCAAGCACAGCCTGGTCGCCGCTAAGGATCTGCCCGTCCTGCGTGTGAATGCGCTGGGGTCTGAATAACATCTCACCGGCACGAACCTCAAACGCGTCTCCCGAACCGTCCAGTACATTTCGCAAACAGGCTTGGGCGACCAGATCCATAAAAAGCGGTGGTATCTCGATACGGCCTGAGCGGATCAGCCCCAGGTAGTAGGCCTCCAGCGTGCCGGCCTTCAGCAAGCCATCGCGAAAACGCAGAAACAGGGCGTAGTTGGCACGGGCATCTGCGTCTTCAATGGCCTCCAGAGCGGTGGATGTGACGACCCGGGCAGGGGCTTCATCCAGCGCCGAATGCAGGGCCTTTTCTGCGGCGCACGATTCGTCAACCAGAGCTAGCTCTGGCCGTTCTAAAAACAGCCGCAAATAGCCGTCAGTAGGGATCAACCAACCGCGCGGGCCGGCAACAAGCTGGGAGAAACCGCAAGATGGCCAGAAGTCATCCGTAGGGGTGTCATGTTGAGGTTCTGTCAAATCAGCACTTCTTGCGGGTTCAGTTCAAATCAAGAGTATTTACTTGCGGCCTACCGCAGTGTAAAGCTCGCTCAATGGCACGACCCGCCCGTGAAGTGGCGCAATGCGCTCTACATTGAGCTTCAGGCGGTCCATGTTTTGCACCAGATTCACGTGGTTGTCGTTCAGCCGTGCGGGTGTGGGCGAGTTGGGCGCACCAGGTGTGAAGGCATCGGCTTCAATCAGTAGTTTTTCAACGGGCAGGTAAACCATGTTGAAGCCATTGGCATGCACGCTGCCTTCTATGAAATACACCTCGACATTGCGCCGGCCGTCGGTGAACACCCGCTTGCCATCCACGCTGCTCACACTGGCGCGCTTGCCGGATCGGGCCAATGCATCGGGGGCAATGGTATTGGGGTTGGCCATGATGCGTTCGTAATACGGACGTGCCATGGTACTGCCCACAATCTCTGCGCCGTCTGCGGCAGCGGTGCGCAAGCCGCCCGCATGGTCAAAGTGGTGGTGCGAATTGATCACGTAACGTATGGGTTTTGGCGACAGCTTCTTCACTTCGGCCAGTACAGCGCCCGCGCGGCCATCGTACAGGGGGCTCTCGACCAGGATCATGTGGTCAGCCATCTCAATCGCCACACTGTTGTGCGAGCCACCGCCCAGCATCCACACGCCGTCTGCCAGTTTGTCAGCGGCCACGCGCTCTGCAAACGCGGTAACAAGGGCCGGCGTTTCAATGTTGGCTGCGACGTTGGGTTTGACGGAATTCACGGTGAGGTTGAAGACCTCAAATCCACCCATGTTCTGGCGGATCTTCATGGGGAACTGCACGCCGTCTACCGTTTTGTAGTCAGAGTACCAAGTCGTGGTGGCGGTATCACCCATCACCGGGCTGGGTTGCACGGAATCGACCCGCTCCACCTCGTTGCTGGCGTTGAGATAGGCCGTTGCCGTGAAAAAGCCGGGCTGGCCGAACGCGACTGCGGTGTAGGTTTTGCCGTCTTCGGTCACTTTCCAGGCACCCGTGTTGCTCTTCAAGGCGGCCTTGATCGCACCATGGGGCGAGGTCCACAAATCATGTACACGCCCGCTCAACGCGACGGGTGCCGCAGCGGGTGCAGGCCCCACCATGTTCCAGGCAAAGCTTCCCTTGAGCAGGCCAGTGGCTCGTTGCTCGCCCTGGCCCATCAGGGGAATGGCACCCCCGCCATTGGGTTCTGCACGGCTTTGTGCAATATCCTGTCGCATTGCGCCGCCTTCGTAATCCATCACCCGGGTCAGGTTTGACACATTCAATTTTGGCCAAGCCGTGCCAGGTACGTACGCCTGGCCGAACACACCACCCGTACCTGCCGCGTCAAACTGGATCGACTTGAGCGTGACGCCACCCATTGCCACATTGGCCTGGTTGAGTGCAGAAGGCGCATCGACGGACTGCATCGACGCACAAGATGCGAGCGTGATGGTGCTGATGGCGATGAGGGGGCGGGTGAGTCGAAACGGAGTGTGTTGAGTCTTCATGCTGTCTCCAAGGTGCGTGTGAAACTGGATTTGGTTTTGCCTTCCCGGCCGAAGCGCAGTAAGCTTGAGAATGAGTCGGCCTGCGGGCTTTTAGTTGCGTCCGACCCATCGAAAGTACCGGGTATTTACCCCAATCCAACGCTCAGAAGTACGAGGAATTGTTGCATGAATGATCTGTTTTCCCTCCAGGGCCGCACGGCTCTCATCACAGGTGGATCGCGCGGCATTGGTCGAATGATCGCCGCCGGTTTTTTGGCGCAGGGCGCGCGCGTTTATATTTCAGCGCGCAAGGCGGCCGCCTGTGACCAGACGGCCAAAGAGTTGTCATCCATGGGGGTTTGCGTTTCTCTGCCCGGCGACGTGTCCACAGTCGAAGGCGCACAGGCGCTCGCTGCTGCGTTCGCCGCGCGGGAGGACAAGCTCGATATTTTGGTGAACAACGCCGGTGCCGCATGGGGCGCGCCTTTTGATGCGTTTCCGGAAAGTGGTTGGGACAAAGTGGTGGATACCAACCTCAAGGCGCCCTTTTTCCTGACCCAGGCCCTGAGTGCGCAGTTGCGCAATGCGGCCAAAGTACGCCCTGCCAAGGTCATCAACATCGCGTCGATTGACGGGGTTTCAGTGAATCCGCAGGAAACTTATTCTTATGCGGCCAGCAAGGCCGGGTTGATTCATTTGACGCGACGCATGTCACTGCGCCTGATCAAAGACAACATTGTGGTCACTGCCATTGCGCCGGGCGCGTTTGCCTCTGACATGAACCGCGAAGCGCGCGACCATGCCGACGAAGTGTCTGGCCATATTCCGGCGGGAAGAATTGGCACCGACGAAGACATGGCGGGCGCGGCAATTTACCTGGCTTCGCGCGCGGGCGACTATGTGGTGGGCTCCACCCTGGTGGTGGATGGTGGCGTGACGCATGCTCGATAAAATGAGCTGTAGGCCCACAAAGGTAAACAATAGTTTGCTATAATACATATAGCAATGGAGGCCGCGCTGTATCTCGGCACATCGCTGCCTTACTCGCACTGCGGACTTGGCAAGTCCGCAGTGAGGGCTCAGTTTGGCAACGCAGCCGAGCCTTCAAGGCTCATGCGCTTGTGCTCCATCGCGGCCAAAAAAGCGGCTTTGGCTGCTGTTGCGGCCTTGGTCAGCGGAATCAGCGGCTTGTCCAGCGGGTGGAGTTTGTGCCGCTTGAGGCCGCGCAGCTGCGTTGAGCGCTCCATGGTCTGGAGCACCAGTTCAGGCTCCATCATCAGGCTGAATGGGTTGAGGGTGATAGCGTCAGTTCTCATGAATTTTTCCCTTTGCACGCGCTTTAAAACAGCGCATGGAGGGACTTTAGACCTCAAGTCGATGAAATTCAGTCGGCGAACCGCTATGGCGCTTGTAGGTGTTGGGCTGACAAGATGCACTGGAAATGTCGGCCTTATCAAGGGAAACCCCTGACGAATTTCATGCTTTTTGAAGCACTTTGCCCCCTAAATACGTTCAACATGATGCTGACGTAGTTTGATTTTCAAATCGATTGATTTCTGGAGATGCCATGGATCACCTGAGCGGCCTGGATGCAGCTTTTCTCTACCTCGAAACCCCTGAAACGCCCATGCACGTGGGCGGGCTCAATATTTACGAGCTGCCAGCTGGGTACGAGGGCGATTTTCTGGAAGACCTGCGACATCACATTGCCCAGCGCATGCACCTCGCGCCCGTGTTCAGGCGCAAGCTGGTCAACATGCCTTTCGAGCTGGCCAACCCGATCTGGGTGCTGGACGAAGACCTTGACCTGGAGTACCACATTCGCAGTACGGTGCTGCCCAAGCCCGGCACGCGCGCCCAGCTGGACAAACTGGTGGGGCGTCTGCATTCCAGCTTGCTGGACCGGAGCCGCCCTCTGTGGGAGTTTTATGTGATTGAAGGCGTCGAGACGCCTGCAGATGCACCTGCCGGTACGCGTCGCGTTGCCTTCTACTCCAAGGTGCACCACGCGGCACTGGATGGCGCAGCGGGCGTGGCACTGGCCACCGCCATCATGGACGTGAGCGCGGTTCCGCGCCACGTGCGGCCCGCGCCCCGGCGCCCGGCGG